>DASRHD010000090.1:0-14524 GCA_035650695.1 Opitutaceae bacterium | reverse complement strand
ACCAGGCGCGAGCTCACCGGCCCCACCGAAACATGATCCACTTGTAACCGCAGCGCACCCCGCGGTGTATGAACAGACGAACCTCTCTTCCATGATGAAATACTCTTTCCTCCTCTTGACCGTTCTGGCGCTGCCGTTTTGTGCCGCCAACGCGGCGATCGATCCCGCCATCGTCCCCGCCGACGCTCGCTGGGTGGTATATGCCGATCTGAACGCCCTGCGCGTCAGCGCACCCGGCAAACAAATCATCGCCATGGTCGAAAAAACGCGGTTCGACACCGGCCAGGGCAAGATCGGCCTGGACGTGCCGAAAGTCCTCGCGACCGTCGGCACCATCACCGCCTTTGGCTCGAATTTTTCGCCCAAACCAAAGGATCTCGACGGCGCGCTCGTCCTGCAAGGCACGCCCGATTTACGAAAGATCGCCGAGGCTCTGCTGCTCCAGGCGACCATCACCACGCCCGAAAGCGTCGCCGAAACGAAGGATCTGCCGTTTCCCGCCTACGTCATCACGGCAAAAGGGGCGAAGGACGCGTCCCAGCCGGAGGTCATCATCGCCTTTCCTCCCGAGCCGATTGTGCTCGTCAGCAAATCCCGCGCCCAGCTGATCAAGGCGCGTGAGGTCTTCCGCGGCGCGGCCCCGTCGCTTGCTCAGGCGTCCGAGTCGCCGCTGAAGAACCTGCTGCGCGACGCGTCCGACGGCGCGTACTTGTGCGCGGCCAGTGCCGTGCCCTCGGAAGATCTTTTTCCCGAAGGCCAGCCGCAGGCGCGCATCCTGAAAATGGTCAACTCCGGTGCGATCGCGGTCGGCGAGGACGGCCCGAACACCTTCGCCCATGTCAAACTGGTGGCGACTTCGGACGAGATGGCCGACAAGCTGACGAAGATTCTTCAAGGCATGACCGCCATGATGTCGCTGGCCGAAACCAACGACAAGCAACTCGCGGAATTCCTCAATTCCGCCGCCGTCGCCCGAAGCGATGACAACACGGTCACGCTCCACCTGGCTTATTCAAGCGAGCGGCTGGCGCAGATGATCCAGACCCTGGAGCAAAAGGACCGTCAACGGACGCCGGAAGAGCGCGCCGCCGCCCGCGCGGCGCAGATCGTCAATGGCAAGGCCATCGCGCAATGGCAGGCTGACGCCGCACCTGCGGCGGAGGGCGCCGGCCCGGCGCCGCTCGCCTGGAAGACGATCGAAAACGTCGAGCTGAAAAACGGCACGGTCATCACGCTCGGCCGCCAGGGCAATGGAGGGAAAAGTGCCCGCTTCGATCGCGTCGAGATCACCCCGGCGGGAGGCAGCGGCTCGCCCCTGGTTTTTGGCACCGATTTCATGCGCGCCACGGGCCCGCGCGGCAACCAGATGCAATTTCAATTTCCCGGTGTCGACGGCACCTATACGATCAAGGTCGCCTATGTGAACGATCCCGACGGCAAAGCCACCTACGCCGTCAGTGTCCGTCCGCCCAAACAGCCCTCCACCGAATCGAAGCCGCAATAACCATGTTTCCCTCCGCGCCGCGCGCCAACGGACCCTCTACCGGGGGTCCGACGGCGCCGTCTTGCGACGAGGCAAAGCTCGTGCAGGCGACTCTGGCAGGGGACCGACAGAGTTTCACCGCGATCGTCCAGAGTCACAGCCGCCGGGTTTATAATTTTCTCTACCAGCTGACGCGGCATTGCCAGGATGCCGAGGACCTCACCCAGCAGACCTTCATCAAGGCCTACCATCATCTTGCGCGCTTTGATTTGCAGAGGCCCCTGATCAACTGGCTCCTCACCATTGCGCGCAATGCCGCGCTCAACCATTTCCGCAGCGCGAGGAAATGGACGGAAATTCCCCTGGATGCGGCTGGATCCGAGCCGTCTCCGGCCTCGACGGCGGAGTCCCGCGATCGCGCCGCAAACCTGTGGGACCGCGCGCGCGCCGTGCTTTCACCCCGCGAATTCGAGGTGCTCTGGCTGCGCTTCGCCGAGGATCTGTCAACGGAAGAGACGGCGCAGGTGGCCGGTTTGACACAAACGCACGTGAAGGTATTGGTTTACCGTGCCCGACAGGCACTGCTGAAAGGAGAAGACCGGATATGAAACCCGCGAACTCAGATCCAACCCGCTGGTCATGCCGTCTGGTCCGGACCTGGAGGTCGATGCTCGGCAAGGCCGATGAGAACGCCCTTGGTTCCCGTCACGTTGCCTCCTGCGCGGATTGCCAGCGGTTTTTCGCCGCTGCCACCGGATTGGAGGCGGCGCTCCGGCGCGACGCGCGCCAAAACCCGTTTGCCCCAGCCGGCTTGGATGAACGCATCCTGCGGGAGATTGATCGCTCGGCCCAGCCGGTACGGCCGCGGCATGTTCGCCCGGCCATGCTGGCCATTGCCGGTGCGGCCGCGGCTGCCGCGGTCGCGTTTGGGCTTTGGCAAAAAACAAACTCGTCTGTCCCCGAGGAAAATGGTGCGGCAGGCCACGGCGCCGTCGTGGTGAGAGACGAACCGACCACTAGCCAGCCGTGGACGGCGTTAAAGCCGTCGGTCGATGCGCTGATGCGACAGGACCCGCTGCGGACGGAAGTCGATTCGGTTTATGCCGATGCCCGCTCCGCGGTGCATTTCTTGGCGCTGAATTTCCTGCCGGCGCCGGCCGTGCCGAGCCACGATGGCAAAACCTCGCCAGGCAACCCTGCCGCGGGCGGGTAGGGCGCCGGAGCAATTCTCGCCTCTTGGCCCGATCAGGGCTTGACAAGTTATATCCGCAACGGATACAACTGTTGGTGTAATTATGACCAACGCCGCATCCTCCGCTCCGCCTGATCCCTTCACTTTGCTTCCGCTCACGCCCGCGGTGTTCGGTATTTTAATGGCTCTGGCGGATGGGGAAAAACATGGCTACGCGATCATGCAGGCGGTCGCCGCGGAAACCGCCGGCGGCCTGCGCATGGGGCCGGGCACGCTGTACGGCACGCTCGATCGCATGTTGCGTGCCGCCTTGGTGTCGGAATCGGAGGGGCCGGGCGAGGCGGCGCCGCACCGTGAACGCCGACGCTACTATCGGCTCACCGACTATGGCCGGCGAGTTTTGCGGGCGGAAATCGACCGGCTGCAGCAGGTGATCAATCTGGCCCGGCGCAAAAAACTTATTTTGCGGCCTCAACCCGTTACCCAATGAAAACCATCCACCGCATTACCCGCCTTCTTTTTCACTTTGGACTTTGTCTTTATCCAGTGGATTTCCGCAAACGCTACGCCACCGAAATAACGCGGGTATTCGAGGAGGGTCTGGCCGATGCCGTCACCGCCGGCCTCGGACCGACCTTGGGTTATGGCGCCAAGACCGTGGCCGACCTATGCGCCAGCGCTCTGCGCGAACGATTGAGGTGCGTGGGCCCACGGGATGGTTTAGTCGTTTTCGTCGCCGTCATTTGTGGCCATTTGGCCGTCTGCATCGATTTTCTGGCGACCGAAGTCCAGGCGACGCTGCTCGTCCTGCTTCTCAGTGGATTTTTGGTCGGAACGGTTGCGTCGCGGCCCGGTTGGCGCTGGGCCCTGCTCATCGCGGTCTGGCTGCCGCTGCTCCACGTGGCGCTTTTTGCCTTTGCCCTGGTCCATTCCGGGGCGGTGGAGGGTTTTTCCCGGCATCCCTATCTTTCGCGCCTTTTGCTGCTGCTGCCGGCTCTCGTCGCCTCGCTCGTCGGCCTTTATCTGGCGGTGCTTATGCGTTTTGTCGGCCGAAGACTTGCCGGCCAATCGCGCCGGCAAAGCTGACTGGTCCGCGCCCGGAACTTAAATTTCATCCAATCGCACGCAGGCGGCTTCGCGATTCGGGCCGGCGGGGATGAGCGGCGGAACCGCCGCCTTGCATTTTTCCTGTGCGTACGGACAGCGGGGATGAAAGGAGCAGCCGGCCGGCGGATTGATCGGCGAGGGCGGGTCGCCGGGCAGGACGATGCGCTGGCGGGCGCGCTCGGCATCGGGATCGGGGGTGGGAATGGCGCTGATCAGCGCCCGGGTGTAGGGATGGCGCGGGCGCTCAATCACCTCCGCTGCCGGACCGAGCTCGACGACCTTGCCGAGATACATCACGGCGACGCGGTCGGAAACGTGCTTCACCACGGAAAGGTCGTGCGCGATGAAAATGAGGGAGAGGTGCATGCGCCGGACGAGTTCGGCGAGCAGGTTCAAAATCTGCGCCTGGATAGAGACGTCGAGGGCCGACACCGGTTCGTCGGCGATGATCAGCTTGGGCTCGAGCGCGAGGGCGCGGGCGATGGCGATGCGCTGGCGCTGGCCGCCGCTGAACTCGTGCGGGTATTTTTTCAGAAACCGCGGATCCAGGCCGACCCGGTGCATCAGCTCGGCAACCCGGGCGGGCACAGCGGCGGGCGGGCAGATGCGGTGGACGAGCAGCGGCTCGGCCAGGGCGGCAAACACAGTCATGCGGGGGTTGAGCGAGGCGTAGGGATCCTGAAAGACCATCTGCAGATCGCGGCGGGCGGCCTGGATCTCCGCGGCGGAGGCGGCGGTGAGGTTGCGGCCGTTGAGCACCACGGTTCCGCCGGTCGTCGGCACGAGCTGCAGAATCGTGCGGGCGAGGGTCGATTTGCCGCAGCCGGATTCGCCGACCAGTCCGAGCACCTCGCCGCGGCCGAGGCTGAGGGTGACGCCGTCGACCGCCCTGACCGAGGCGGTTTGGCGCTTGAAGACGAAACCACTGTAGATCGGGAAATGGGTGCGGACGTCGCGGAGTTCGAGAATCGGGTCGGGCATGGAAATCAAATTTCTCCGGCCTGGGCGCGGAGGCAGGCATGAGCGTGGCCGGGTTGGACCTCGAGGAGCGGCGGATCCTCGATACGACAACGGGCAGCGGCAAATTCGCAGCGCGGGGCGAAGGCGCAGCCGATAATCGGCTTGGAAAGGTCCGGCGGCAGGCCCGGAATGGTGAAAAGTTCGGCGCCCTTTGGCTGGAGGGAGGGAATGGAGCGTTGCAGCGCCCGGGTGTAGGGATGCTTCGGCTGATAAAAGATCGGCCGCACGCCGGCGGTCTCAACGATCCTTCCGGCGTACATCACCTGCACGCGGTCGCACAACCCGGAGACGACGCCGAGGTTGTGGGAGATGAAGATCACCGCCATGCCGAATTCACGCTGGAATTTTTTGATCAATTCGAGAATTTGCGCCTCAACCGTGACGTCGAGCGCGGTGGTCGGCTCGTCGGCGATAAGCAGTTCCGGCCGGGTGATGAGAGCCATCGCGATCATCACCCGTTGGCGCATCCCGCCGGAAAATTCGTGGGGAAAATGATGCAGGCGGTGCGCTGCGTCGTTGATCCCGACCGCTTCGAGCATGGCCTGGGCGCGCTTCAGCGCCTCGCGTTTGGAGGTTTTTTCATGGATCTGGAGAGGCTCGATCAACTGGCTGGAGATGCGCAGGTAGGGATTGAGCGACGTCATCGGATCCTGAAAGATCATGGCGATGCGCTTGCCGCGAATGGCGCGCGCCTCGCGGGGCGTGCAGTGCAGCAGGTCGACACCGTCAAAAACCGCGCGTCCGCCTTCGATCCGCCCCGGCGGCTGCGGGACCAGGCCCATTAATGAATAGCAGGCGACGGACTTGCCCGAACCGGATTCGCCCACGATGCCGAGGGTTTCGCCGCGCTCAAGGCTGAAGCTGATGCCGTCCACCGCCCGGGTGACGCCGTTGCGGGTGTGAAAATAAGTGCGAAGATCAGTGACGGCGAGCAGCGGCATCGTGGGATCAGGCGTGAGGCATGAGGCGGAAGGGGCGGGCGGCAATTCAAATGCGTCCAGCGGCGCCGGGCAAAAGTTCCTTCACCGCCGCGGTCACGGTTTCAGGCAAAAGCGCGGCCAGCGCGGCGCCGCCGGTGGGCGGGCAGCCGGGCGGCAGGAGGATGCGGAAGGGAGCGGCGAAGATCGGGCCGGTGCGGACAGGGTTGGTCGGGCCAAAGAGCGCGAGGACGGGCACGCCCAGGGCGTTGGCGAGGTGCATGCCGCCGGTGTCGTTGGTCACGAGCAGGCTGCAGGCGGCGAGCTTCTCGATAAAAGCCGGCAGGTCGGTGCGGCCGGCGAGATTGTCCACCCGCGGCTCGAAGCCCTTTGCCACCGCGGCGGCGATCGGCGCGTCGCCGGCGGTGCCGAAGATGATGAAACGTGTCCGCGGCAGGGCGGCAATGAGGGCGCGCCAGTGCGCAACGGGCCAGCGCTTTTCCGGCATGTTTTCCGAACCGACGATCAGGCCGATGCGGATTTCGGATTTTCGATTTTGGATTGTGGATTGAAGCGGTGTGCGGTCCGGCGGGACAGCCAGGCCAAAAGCGCGGAAGTAATTCTCCCAAAGAACAAATTGATGGTTTTGTTTTTCGTCAAAGTCCGGCGGAAGGCGGTAGCCGTGGGTGAGAAGCGGGCGCCATTTGCGGGGGCGTACGACACCGAAGCGCTGTGGACAGCGCGTAAGCCACCCCTCGAGGTCGCCGCGGAGCGAGTGAGTGAAGAGCAGATAGGCGTCGGGAAAACGGCCGCGCAGACGCCAGAAATGGGCAAAATAGCCGGAACCACGCGGCGGCAGGGCCTCGAACCGGTCAGCCACGCCAAATTTTTCGATCAGCGGGGCGAAGGCAGCCCGGCCGATCAGCGTCAGTTCCGCGTCGGGCCGCGAAGCGCGCAGCGCCCGAAGCAGGGGCAGGGTCATGACCACGTCGCCCAGCCAGTTGGGCAACCGGACAAAAAAGCGAGTGCGCCGCGGCGGCACGGTCAGCCTGCGAGCGGCGAGGTCGGCGGAAAGGAGATTGCGCTTGGATTCGAGGCGAAGGCGTTTTTCCGAAATGTCCTGGTGCCGCCAGCGGTCGTGGGCCCAGAGCCAGGAGGCGCAAAGATTATCATCTTCCGCCAGGACCGTCTCGAGCCAGCGGTTGAGCGCGAGGGTTACGCCGGCGGCGGTGCCGTCATGCGGAAGAACTTCGGTATGGTGCTCGACGCGCCAGAAACCGAGCCGGCGGGTGACAAACGGCCGCAGCTGGGCGCCGAATTTCTCCGCCAGCAGTCCGGGCAATTCGGTGGTGGAACAGACGCGGCCAAACAGCGTCGTCAGCGCGCCCTGCATACCGGCGTTCTGATCGAAGAGGATGGCGATGATGTTGCGCCGGCGCAGGATCTTCAGTGCCTCGGCGAAACCTTCGCGGCGGGAGAGCAGCCGCATGCCATGACGTTCCCGTTGCGCCTTGACCAGCGCGTTGGCCGCCGGATTGTCGAGCGGACGGAAGATCACGCCAATCTCAGGGATCGGTACCGGCGCATAAATCGGCGCGAGCCAGGTCTCGGTTTCCCAATAGGCGCAATGCATGGTCGCGATCACCATGGGTTGTGGTTGCGCGGCATGGTCCCGCAGCCAGGCTTCGACACTGGGGCTTGGCCGGGCGATCTGCCGGATGCGGGCGTCGCTAAAAAACGGCGAAGCGAGGGAGAGCAGGGCGGTTTCCACCAGCCGCCGGCAGCTTTCGCGGCCGATCCGCCGGGCCCAGGCTGGGTCGCGCTGGGGGAAGGCGTGGGCGAGGTTGCTCAGGATGATGCGGCGCCGGCGGGGCAGACCGAAGAAAATCCCGTCGCCCCCGGCGGTGGCGACGAGGCGGAGCCACGGCTCCGGCGTGTGCGCCAGCAGCCAGCCGAGGGATTTCAGGAAAAATTTAATCACAGAAGCTGGATAAACATTTGCTTTGCCCGGGGAAACTTTATCAAACGATGTGCGCCGGCGGCGGAAAGCAGATTCTGCATCCTCCGCACCGATCCATGATCCAGTTGCTCATCATCAAGCCGTCGTCCCTCGGCGACATCGTCCATGGACTGCAGGTGGCCGCATCGCTCAAGGCGCAGCGGCCGGAACTGCGGATCTCCTGGATTGTGCGCGACATTTTTGCCCCGATTGTGCGGGCATGCGAGGCGGTGGAGCAAACCTACGTTTTCCGCCGCGATGAGGGTATGCGCGGCTTTCTCGCCCTGATGCGCGAGGTGCGGCAGACCAAATTCGACTATGCTTTCGACTTTCAGGGCCTGATGCGCACCGGCCTGATGATGTCGCGAACTCACGCCGACAAAAAGGTCGGGCGGAGCGACGCCCGGGAGGGCGCGTGGATTTTCTACAAACAGCTTGCTCCGCTGCCGCCGGGCGGACGGAACGTCCATGCCCTTGAAGTGCTGCTCCAGTTCTGCCCGATCCTCGAGGCGCAGCCGGAGCTGCGCGGCCCGCTCCGCTTCCGCGCGCCGGAAAACCTCAATCTCAGTTTTGTCGACGGCCGCGGTGGGGCCAAATCCATCGTGATGTTTCCGGACAGCCGCCGGCCGGAAAAGCGCTGGGGCGGGTTCAAGGAGTTGACGGAGATGCTGCTGCGTGACGGCACCGGTCGCAAGGTCGTGTGGGCGGGAAACAACTACATGCCGGACAAGGACGCTTTTCCGCTGACGCAGTTTCTCAATCTCACCGGCAACACCAGCCTGGTCTCCCTCCCGGCGCTGGTCCAGCGCGCCGACTGGGTCATTTCCAACGACAGCGGGCCGATGCATCTGGCCGCCGCGCTCGGGGTGCGTACCCTCGGTATTTTTGGTCCGACCGACCCGCGCCGCTTTGGCCCCTATCCGCTGACTGCGCCGACCAATCACGTCGTGCAGGCGCCGGTCGGCGACTTGAAATTGCTCGCGGCCAAGGAGGTTTTTGCCCGTTTTCAGCGGGTGGACACGGCGCGGCCGAAAATGGTGCGCCGGCTTCCGCTCGGCTGATCTGTATTCTCATGCTCGACCCCAAACTCCTTCGCGAATCGCCCGAGCTTGTGCGCGCGGCGATCAAAAAAAAGCATCTCGTCGCCGATCTCGACGCCGTCCTGGCGCTCGATGTCCAATGGCGAACCGAGCTGGCCGGGGTTGAGGCCCTGCGCGGCAAACAGAAGTCGGCCAACACCGCCATGGCCGCGCTGCCCAAGGGTTCGCCGGAATTCCAGGCCAAGGTGGCGGAAATGAAGGCGCTGTCGGGCCAGGTCAAGGAGCGCGAGGCCCAGCTTCGCGAGCTGGAGGAAAAGCATCGCGCCGCCATGCTTACACTGCCGAACCTGCCGCATGCCAGCGTGCCGGAGGGCGCCGGACCGGCTGACAATGTCGTTCATGCCACGCAGGGCGACCTCAAGGCGGTCTCGGCCCATGCCAAACCCCATTGGGAGATTCCCGGTTTCGACCGGCTGTTCGACTTTGCCCGCGGCGCCAAGGTCACCGGCGCCGGTTTCCCTTTTTATGTCGGCGATGCCGCCCGGCTGGTGCGCGCGCTGCTCAACTTCTTTCTCACCGAGGATGCCGCCGCCGGCTACGTCGAGGTCAATCCGCCGATCTTTGTCAACGCCGCCAGCGCCACGGCCACCGGCCAGCTGCCGGACAAGGAGGGCCAGATGTATGAATCCCCGACCGACGGATTCTACGCCGTGCCGACGGCCGAGGTGCCGCTGACGAATTTTTTCCGCGACGAAATTCTGCCGGAGGAATCGCTCCCGGTCTGCCGTTGCGCCTACACCCCGTGTTTCCGGCGCGAGGCCGGCAGCTACGGCAAGGACGTGCGCGGCCTCAACCGCCTGCACCAGTTCGACAAGGTGGAGTTGCTCAAGTGGGTTCATCCGGCGGCAAGCTACGACGAGCTGGAAAAGCTGCGCGCCGATGCGGAGCGGCTGCTGCAGAAGCTCGGCCTGCCGTACCGCGTGCTGCTGATGTGCGGCGGCGACCTCGGCTTTGCCCAATCGAAAAAATACGACCTTGAAGTCTGGTCGGCCGGCCAGCAGCGCTGGCTGGAGGTGTCGAGCTGCTCCAATTTCGAGGCCTTCCAGGCGCGCCGGGCGCAAATTCGCTACCGCCCGAAGGATGGCGGCAAGCCCGAACTGGTCCACACCCTCAATGGTTCGGGCCTGGCCGTGCCGCGCGTGCTGGCCGCGCTGCTGGAGAACAATCTCGAGGCGGACGGCCGCGTCAAGATCCCGGCGGCGCTGGTGCCGTTTTTCGGGAAGGAGTTTTTGAGTTTTGCTTAGCGACTGAACAATTCAGTCATTTTGAGCGAAGCGAAGAATCCAGTTGGATTCTGTATTTCCGAGCAAAGTTGATTCTTCCCTTCGCTCAGAATGACAAACAAAAGATCCGTTCCATGGGCAGAGGTGGCCGCGAAACTCGCCGCGACCTTTCCGCGCGGCCGCCTCCATCCGGCGGTGCTGGCGTGGACCGAATCCCGGACGGCGCGCGGACCGTGGGCGGTGGCATTCTCCGGCGGTGCGGATTCCCTCGCGCTGCTGCTCTTGCTCTGGGCCCACTGGCCGGAGCGGCGCCATCGCCTGCGGGCGCTGCACTTCAACCACAAGCTGCGCGGGCGCGCCGCCGACGCGGACGAGGCGTTCTGCCGCGGCGTCTGCTCCGCGCTGGGGGTGAGATTCCGGGCCGGAGCCTGGCGGCGGGCGCATCGCGGCGCGAGTGAGGCTGAGGCGCGCGCCGCGCGGATGGATTTCTTCGCCAAGGAGCTTCGCCGAGCCCGCAGCCGTGCGCTCTGGCTGGGGCATCAGATGGACGACATCGCGGAAACGCTGCTCATGCGCCTGAGCCGGGGCAGCGGAAGCGGGGGCCTGGGTGCACCCCGGCCGGTCCAGATCTGGCCGCGCGCGCATGTGCGGCTGCGGCCCCTCCTGACCGTGAAAAAAAACGAGCTCTCCGCCGGCCTGCGCGCGGCCGGTGCGCCCTGGCGGGAGGACGCGAGCAATGCCCGCGGAAATTTTTTCCGCAATCGCATCCGCCAAAAAGTGCTGCCGGCCTGGCGGGCGGCGGCACCGGAGCGCGATGCCGTGGCCGGTGCGGCGCTGACCCGCGAGCTGCTGGCGGAGGATGACGCCGCGCTGGAGGCATGGCTGGACGAGCTCCGCCCGTGGGTTGGCCGGCGCGGGCTCGATATCCGCAGGCTGGCGGGCAAACCGCGCGCCTTGGTGCGGCGGGCCCTGCATCGTTGGCTCTTGGCGCAGGCCGGTTCCGCGACGTTGGCTCGATCGGGTTTCGAGGCCTTGCTGGCGGCGGTGCAGCGTGGCGAGTCAACCCGCCAGAGCCTGGGCAAGAGCGGCTTTGCCGTCATCCGCCAAGGCCGGCTGGGCTACGTGCGGGCCCATTAAAGTTTCTTCAGCTCAACTGCAATTGACCGATAAAAAGACCGGCGGGTTAATTGACTTCTTCGCTGGGAACCTTCAATTTGTTGTACGAGTCGAACTCCATGCCTGTGGAACCTGATAATAAAAAGAAACGCCGTCCCCTGAAAAACCTCCCGCCTGAACGATTTCAGCCGAAGATGATGCTCATCTGGCTGGCGTTGGTCGCGGCGGTGCTGGTGGTTTATTACTGGGGCCAGGGTCACATGACCCCGGTGGCGGAATTCAAGATCCAGCAGGTGGTCGACTACACCCTCCAAGGCAAGGTCAGCAAGGGCACGATCCGCTCCGATAGCTCCGGCCTCTCCATCATCCAGGGCGAGCTCAATGAGCCCATCGACGTGGAAGGCACCAAGACCAAGTACTTTCATGCGCAGGGCAAACTGATTGATGCGAATTATGCCATCTTGCAAAAATCGGAAAAATTCGAGGAGCCCCCTGCGACCACGCTGATGATGCAGATCATCGGCCAGGTGCTGCCCTTCCTCATCGTCATCGGCCTGCTTTATTTTCTTTTTGTCCGGCAGCTGCGCCAGGCCGGCCGAGGCGCGCTCAGTTTTGGCAAAAGCCGCGCCAAGCTTCTCACCCGCGACCGCGACAAGGTGACGTTTGCCGATGTCGCGGGCTGCGACGAGGCCAAGGAAGAGGTCAGCGAGGTGGTCGAATTTCTCAAGGATCCGAAAAAGTTCACCAAAATGGGCGGCCGCATCCCCAAGGGCATTCTCATGGTCGGCCCTCCCGGCACGGGCAAGACCCTGCTGGCCAAGGCGGTGGCGGGCGAGGCCGACGTGCCCTTCTTCAGCATCAGCGGCTCGGACTTCGTCGAGATGTTTGTCGGCGTCGGCGCCAGCCGCGTGCGCGACATGTTCGAGCAAGGCCGCAAGAACGCGCCCTGCCTGATTTTCATCGATGAAATCGACGCGGTCGGCCGCCAGCGCGGCGCCGGCCTCGGCGGCGGCAATGACGAGCGCGAACAGACGCTCAATTCCCTGCTCGTCGAAATGGACGGATTCGATACCACGGAAGGTGTCATCATCATCGCCGCGACCAACCGGCCCGACGTGCTCGACAGCGCGCTCCTCCGTCCGGGTCGTTTTGACCGCCAGATTTATGTCGACCTGCCCGACCTGGTCGGACGCGAGCAGATTTTACGGGTGCACGCCCGCAAGCTGACCCTTTCGGAAAACGTCGATCTCAGCATCGTCGCCCGCGGCACGCCCGGACTTTCCGGCGCCGACCTGGCCAATTTGTTGAACGAGGCCGCGCTGCTCGCCGCCCGCCGCAACAAAAAGAAGGTCGACATGAGCGACATCGAGGATGCCCGCGAAAAGGTGCAGTTCGGCCGCGAGCGTCGCCGGGTGATGGATGATGAAGAGAAGAAGCTGACCGCCTTTCATGAGGCCGGCCACGCCCTGGTCCAGGCCGTGATCGACGACGGCACCCTGCCGGTGCACAAGGTCACGATCATTCCCCGCGGCCGCAGCCTCGGCAGCACGATGTTCATCCCGAAAAAGGACCAGCTGACGCATGCGATGAAGCGCATGCTCGGCCAGATCGCGATGGGCCTGGGTGGCCGCATCGCCGAAGAGCTGGTCATGAGTGATATTTCCAGCGGTGCGATGGGCGATATCCGCCAGATCACGGCCATTGCCCGTCACATGGTCTGCGACTGGGGCATGAGTTCGCTCGGCCCGATCGCCTACGGTGAAAACCAGGACACGGTTTTTCTCGGCCGGGAGATCACCCGGACGCAGAATTATTCCGAGGAAACGGCGCGGAAAATCGATTCCGAGATCCACCGTCTGATCGACGAGCAGTACCAGCGGGCGAAGCAGATCATCATCGAGCACCGTCAGGCACTCGACAAGATTGCCGGCGCGCTGCTCGAATTTGAGACCCTCGAGGGCAAGCATGTGCTCGAAATCCTGCAATTTGGCGAAATCCGCTCCCCCGTCCTGCCCAGTGCGCCGCCGAAACTGGATGACAAGGCTCCGCCCTCGGCCAAGAAACCCTCGGAAAAGCCCGTCGCCGAGCCGCTTCCACCCGGCAGCACCGCTCCCGCGCCGGCCTGAAAAGCTTCGTTTTCGTCACAGGTTCTTGACAGGGCGCGGATTACTCCGCGCCTTTTTCATGACGCTCTAAACTTTGTCTTAATGAAACCGGTCCTCGCTTCCTCCTCCGTCCTCTCGCAGCTCGGCCGCCGCGCGGCGATGCCAACGATCACGCGCTTAATGAAAATGGCGCTGGAGCAGCCCGGGCTGCTCTCGCTCGCCGCCGGATTCACCGACAATGCCACGCTTCCGGTCGAGGCGCTGACTGAGGCGGTGCGGGCCCTGGCGGCCCGGGCCGGCGAACCGGAGTTTTTGCAGTACGGCACCAATCAGGGCCGGCCGTCCCTCCGCCGTCAGCTGGCGGCCCGGCTGACCGCGACCGAGCCGAAACTCGATGCCGCCGCCATGGAGAAACAGATGCTCATCACCAATGGCTCCCAACAAGCGCTCTATCTGGCGATGCAGACGCTGTGCGACCCGGGAGATATCGTGCTGGTCGATCGCCCCAGTTACTTTGTTTTCCTGGAAATGCTCGCCGGGCTGGGGGTGCGGGCCGTGTCGCTGCCGACCGACGCAGACGGCCGCCTGGACGCCGCGGCGCTCGACGACCGTCTGACCGAATTGTCCCGGCGCGGCGAGGCGGAGCGGATCAAGGCGGTTTATTTCATCAGTTATTTTTCGAATCCTTCCGCCCGCAGCTTGACCGAGGCGGAAAAAAACGTGCTGGCCGAAGTGCTCTTGCGTCACGGCTTGGTTGTGCCGGCAGTGGAGGATGCCGCCTATCGCGAACTTTATTTCGACCAGCCGGAGGACGCACGCAGCATACTGAGCCTGAAGGCTTGGCGGGAGTTTCCCAAACTTTACCTCTCGACCCTGACCAAGCCCTTCGCCAGCGGGCTGAAAACCGGCTGGGGCGTATGCACCGACGCCCCCTGGCTGGCAGCGATGCTTCACGTCAAGGGGCACCATGACTTCGGCACGGCCAACTTCAATCAGGCCATTTGCGAATGGGTGCTGGAAAACGGGGTTTTCGACGCCCACGTGAAAAACCTCCGGTCGGTCTACGCCGCCAAGATGCGCGTGCTGCATGCCGCGCTGGAAAATGCCGGACTGCACGCCGGCGGATGGCGCTGGGCCCAACCGGGGGGCGGACTTTATCTCTGGCTGGAAGCGCCGGCCCGACTGGATACGGGAATGGAATCGGCCTTCTGTCGCGCCTGCCTCGCCGCCGGCGTGATTTATGTCCCGGGTGAGCTCTGTTT
>DASRHD010000089.1:0-5448 GCA_035650695.1 Opitutaceae bacterium | reverse complement strand
AGAACAAGCAGCTCCTTCGCCTGATGGAGACGCCGGAATGGCGCAAGCTCCTCGACAAGACCGAGACGGAAATGACCTCCGACATGAACAAGGAGGAGTTCTACCGGATGAAGGAGGAGCTCTTTTTTGTCATCGACGAGCGCCAGCAGCAGGCCGACCTCACCGAAATCGGCCGCAACAAGCTCCATCCGGAAAATCCCGACGCCTTTGTTCTGCCCGACCTCGCCACCGAGTTCAGCGAACTGGACAAGAACACCACCTTCACGCCGGAACAGAAGGAGGAGATCAAGCTGAAGTCGCAGCAGCGCTTCTCCGACATCAGCGAGGAAATCCATTCCATTTCACAATTGCTTCGCGCCTACTCGCTCTACGAGCGTGACGTCGAGTACGTCGTGCAGGACGGCAAGGTCCTGATCGTGGACGAGAACACCGGCCGCGTCATGCCCGGACGCCGCTGGGCCGACGGTCTTCACCAGGCGGTCGAGGCCAAGGAGAACGTCGCGATCGAGCGCGAGACGCGCACGTACGCCACCGTCACGATCCAGAATTACTTCCGCCTTTACGAAAAACTCTCCGGCATGACCGGCACGGCCGAGACCGAGGCCGCGGAGTTTAACGACATCTACAAGCTCGACGTCGTCGTCATCCCGACGAACCGGCCCTGCATCCGCGTCGACCGGAATGACTCGATTTTCAAGACCCGCCGCGACAAGTACAACGCCGTGCTGCGCGAGATCCAGCAGGCCCACGACCGCGGCCAGCCCGTCCTTGTCGGCACCGTCTCGGTCGAATCCTCCGAGGTGCTGTCGCGCATGCTCAAGCGCGCGAACATCATTCATACCGTCCTCAACGCCAAGTTCCACCAGCAGGAGGCGGAGATCGTGGCCCGCGCCGGCCTGCGCGGCGCTGTCACTATCGCCACCAACATGGCCGGCCGCGGCACCGACATCAAACTCGGCGAGGGCGTGCGCGAAATCGGCGGCCTCTACGTCGTCGGCACCGAGCGCCATGAGTCCCGCCGGATCGACCGGCAGCTCCGCGGCCGCTGCTCGCGGCAGGGCGACCCGGGCATGACCAAGTTTTTCCTCAGTCTCGAAGATCAGCTGCTGCGGCTCTTTCTCCAGGGCAACCTCGCTTCGCGCCTGATGGAAGGCACGATGAAGGAGGGCGAGGAACTCGAGCATCCCTGGCTCAACCGCTCGATCGAGAGCGCGCAGAAAAAGGTCGAGCAGCAGAATTTTTCCGCCCGCAAGCGCCTCCTCCAGTACGACGACGTCCTCAACAAGCAGCGCGAGGTCGTCTACGGCATCCGCAACGCCGCCATTCATGCCGAGCGGGCCAAGGACATCATTTTCGAACAGGTGGGGGAGGAGCTGATCAGCCGCCTCGAAACCGCCGGCTTCGGCGACAAGCTCGCCGCCGGCGCCGCGGTCGAAAGCCTGGTCGGCTGGGTTAATTCGCATTTCCCCATCGGTCTCAAAACCGCCGATCTCGCCGGCGGCGATCTCAATGCGCTCAGCCAGCGGCTGCTCGAGCGGATCAAGAAGTCCTATGCGGTGAAGGAGTCAGTCGAGGCGCCCGAAGCCCTCGGCGCCCTCGAGCGTTATGTCGTGATCAACGCCATCGATCATTACTGGCAGGAGCACCTCACCGAAATGGAGGACCTGCGCAAGAGCATCTTTCTCCGCAGCTACGGGCAGAAGGATCCGCTGGTTGAATACAAGAACGAAGCTTACACCTATTTTGAGGAGCTGATGAACAACGTCCGGCTGCAGATTTGCACCGGGCTTTTCCGCAGCACGACCAACCTCCAGTCATTCGAGAACATGCTCGCCATGCTCAGCCGCACCGTCCGCGCGGTCGGCCCGGAGGATGCGCCCGCTCCCGGTCCCGCCCCGCAAGCTAGCGTGCGCATGACCGCCACCGGCGGCGGCTCCACCGCCGTGGCGGAGGCGCCGCCCGCGACCGAGCCGGAGGTCAAGCTGCCGGCCGTGACCATCCGCCGGGACTTTCCCAAGGTCGGGCGCAACGATCCCTGCCCGTGCGGCAGCGGCAAGAAATACAAGCACTGCCACGGCGCCTGAGCGCGGTGCGGCGGCCATGATCACCACCATCGGCTTCGATGCCGACGACACGCTCTGGCACAACGAGCGGATCTTTGAGCAGGCCCACGCCCGCTATCGCACCCTCCTCGGCCGCTATCACGATCCCGCGGCGGTCGAGCGCGAGCTCTACGCCACGGAAATGCAAAACCTCGCGCTCTACGGCTACGGCATCAAGGGCTTCGCCCTCAGTGCGATCGAGACCGGCATCCGCCTGACCGACGGCCGCATTGCCGGCGACGAAATCCGCCAGATCCTCGAGCTGGCGAAGCAAATGCTGGCTTATCCGGTCGAACTTCTGCCCGGCGTGAGCGGCGTCGTGGCCGCGCTCGCCGCCACCCACGCCCTGCTCGTCATCACCAAGGGCGACCTCCGCGACCAGGAGCGGAAAATGGCCGACTCCGGCCTCCTAGCTCATTTTCGCGCCGTCGAGGTGCTGAGCGAGAAGGACGGCGCCGCCTACGCACGGATCCTGCGCGACCACGGCGTTGCCCCGGCGGAGTTTCTTATGGTTGGCAACTCCTACAAATCCGACATTCTGCCGGTGCTCGAACTCGGCGCCGCCGCCGCGCACGTGCCCTACGAGCTGATGTGGGAGCATGAGCGGGCGGTGCGCGCGCCGGCGGATCATCCGCGCTTTGTCCAGTTGCGCGACATCACCGAGCTCCCCGCCGCGGTGGCCCGGCTCGATTCGGTTTGAGTGCCGCCCAACCCTGGTTGCAAACTGGTCTCTCCGCCATGCCCGAGCTGCCGCCTTACGATCCCTACGCCGAGCAGCCGCCGTCGTTTTTGGAAAAAAACTTCACGCTCGTCTGCGCCCTGGCGGCGGGATTGGGCACGGCCCTGCTGACCGTCCTTTCCTTTCCGCCCTACAACGTGCCGGAGTTCGCCTACGCCTTCGCCATCCCGGCCATCTTCTGGGCCTACGAGCGGCCGGCCTTCCGGATTTTCGCGCCGGTCATGCTAGGCGGCCAGGCGGTGGCCTGGACCATCCTCCTCGGCTGGCTGCACCATGTCAGCTGGCTCGGTCTGTTCCTGCTCGGGCCGTTTGTCGGCGTCTGGACCGGGCTGTGGTTTCTCGGCGCATGGTGGCTGCTGCCGCGCATGCGTGGCCGGCAGGTCCTGGCGCGGTTGCTCGCCATGCTCGGCCTCGCCGGCCTGTGGGTACTGGTCGAATGGACGCGGAGCTGGTTTCTGGGCGGATTTCCCTGGCTGCCCCTGGCGGCGAGCCAGTGGCAGCGCAGCGCCGTGCTGCAGGTCGCAGCCTACACCGGCGCCTGGGGCGTGTCGTTTGTCCTGATCGTTTTCAATGTCGGCTTTGCCACCTGGTTCCACCACGCCCTGCGCGAGGGCACGCCCAGCCTGCGCCGCCGGCCGCCGGAATTCATGTTCGCGCTCATCGTGCTGATGTTCGCCACCGTTTTGCCGTTGAGCGAAACTTTCCATCGCGGCACCTTCGCCCGTCCGCTCGCGCGGATTGCATTCGTCCAACCGGACATTCCCCAGGCGGTGAAATGGGACCCGGCGCGCGGCCCGGCCATCCTTGAGATTCTGAAAAAAACTACGCTCGACGCCGCGGCGGGAGATCCTGATTTCATTCTCTGGCCGGAGGCCACCACGCCGTGGGCGGTGCGGGGCGACGAAAACGTCCGCGCCTGGGTCGAGGGACTGGTCTGCCAGACGCGCGTGCCGCTCGTGCTCGGCTCCGATGCGATCGAAAATCCCGGCCGTCCGGACGAGGCCTGGTACAATGCCGCCTTCGTGGTCGATCCGAAGATCGGCCTGCAGCCCGATTACTACGCCAAGCGCCAGCTCGTGCCGTTCGGCGAATTCGTCCCGCTCCGTCCGGTGCTGGGCTGGCTGAAGAAGATCGTCCCGATCGGCGACGACGATTATTCACGCGGACGGGCCGCCCAGCCGCTGGTGGTCAACCTCACGGACCGGACGGTCACGCTCGGCCCGCTGATTTGTTATGAGGATATTTTTCCCGCCCTGGCGCGGGACAACGCCCTGACGGGAGCCGACGCCCTGGTCGTCCTGACCAACAATGCCTGGTTCGGCGAGGGTGGGGCGGCCTACCAGCATGCGGCGCATTCCGTCCTCCGCGCGGTGGAGACGCGCCGGCCGGTCCTGCGCTGCGGCAATGCCGGCTGGAGCGGCTGGATCGATGAATTTGGCGGCGTGCGGGCCGTGCTTCAGCGCGATCCCGGTGGTGAATTGACCACGGATCCGAAAGCCGAGGACGGCACGGTCTATTTCCGCGGGGCGGAGACGGTGGATGTGAGCCGCGATGCGCGCTGGATCGGCCGCCAGAGTTATTATGTCCAGCACGGCGACTGGTTCGTCGCGTGGTGCGCCGTGCTTGCATTGCTCGGTGCCGCCGCGGTCTCGATCGGCCAGCCGCCCGCGCCCCATCCTGCCGCCGCGGAGGAAAATGAGGCGAACTGGGCGCGGCTGTACCGGTCAAAAAAGTGAGCCTCCCCGTTTTGATTGGTTGCGTGCCGGCCGGCCGGCTCGCTAGTTTTGCTCCTTTCTCGCCATGAAAAATCCCTGTCGCCCCATTTTCCTGCTCCTTGCCCTTGCCGCCGCCACCGTCCTGTCCGCGGCGGACAAATTTACCGTCATCGCAACCAACGATCTCGATATCGCCCGCCCGGCCGAGGTCATCACCGTGCCGTGGCAGGAAATCGCCGACCGCCTGCCGCCTCATACCTTGCCCAGCCACCTGATGGTGAAGGATGCGGGAGGGCGCAGCCTGCCTTTCCAGTTGATCAATTTCCGTCCGGAAGAGCGCCGGGATTATTATGTCAGCATCATTTTCCAGCACAACTTTGCCGCCGGGGAATCCCAGGCGCGCTTTACCATTGAAGCGACCGCCGCGCCGGTGCCGCCGTTTCCCAACCAGACCTTTGCCCGTTATGTGCCGGAGCGTTTCGACGATTTCGCCTGGGAGAACGACCGCATCGCCCATCGCATCTACGGCCCGACGCTGGAGACGGCGGCTGGCGGCAAGGATCAGATGGTGAGCAGCGGCGTGGACGTTTGGGCCAAGCGGGTGCGCTACCCGATCGTCGACCGCTGGTACCTGATGGGGCACTATCACGAGGATACCGGCGAGGGCCTCGACATGTACGATGTCGGCACCTCCCGCGGCGACGGCGGCACCGGCATCTGGGATGGAAAAACGCTGCATGTTTCGCATAACTGGAAAACCTGGAGGATCCTCGCCAACGGCCCGATCCGGACGGTATTTGAACTGGGTTACGCGCCGTGGGACGCCGGCAACGGCGTCATGGTCACGGAAACCAAGCATTTCATCGTCGATGCCGGCCACAACCTCGACGAC
>DASRHD010000088.1:0-2139 GCA_035650695.1 Opitutaceae bacterium | reverse complement strand
CGTGGTCAATGCCGGACTGAGCGGCGAAACCACCGCCGGCGGACGGCGCCGCATCGACTGGATCCTGCGCCAGCCGGTCGATCTTTTTGTCCTCGAGCTCGGCGGCAACGACGGTCTGCGCGGCATTTCCCCCGCCGACACGCGGGCAAATCTGCAGGCCATCATCGACCGGGTGCGCGGCAAATATCCCGCCGCCCGCATCGTTCTCGCCGGAATGCAGATTCCGACCAATCTCGGCCCGGATTACACCCGGGCCTTCCGCACCCTCTTTCCCGAGCTGGCGGAAAAAAATCATCTCCCGTTCATTCCCTTCCTGCTTCAGGGCGTGGGCGGCCATCCGGAGCTCAACCAGGCCGATGGAATTCACCCCACCGCGGCCGGCCACGCCCTCGTCGCGGAAAACGTCTGGAAAATCCTCCGCCTGTTTCTCTGATGCGCCACGTCGCGCGCGACCTCGGCGAAATCAGGGTCAAGGGTCGGGCCGCCTCTGTGCGCATCTTCGCCCTCGACGGCTGAGGGCCGCCGGCCATTTGGCAGTTAAGTCGCTGTCGGAAAGGCCGATATTCAGGAAGGCCCCGGACCACGGGGCTAAAACTTCGCATTGCACCTGTCCGCCTAAATGCAAATCATTATCGGCCTATCCTGATGCGCTCTTCGTTTAAGCCCACTTTGCCGGCGGTGGTGTTTTTTCTCGCTGTCGGGATTGCGTTGGCCAGCACATCGGCGCTGCTCTATCGCCTGGAGGTGTCGGGCAGCGAACATGGGCTGCGCGAAGCCTTTCTCATCGTCAGCGCCGGCGGACTCGTGCTGGTCGCCCTCGCCGCCTGCCTTTTCCGTCTTCATCTCGGCCTGCAAGCGCACCTCGACGAAGTCAGCACGTTGCAAAGCGGCCTCCTTCACAACGCCAACGTCGCGGTCATTTCCGTCAACCCGGCCGGCATGATCCTGTCCTTTAACTCGACCGCCGAGCGCTGGCTGGGTTGGAGCGCGAATGAATTGATCAGACGCGAGACGCCGGTGATCCTTCATCATTCGCCGGAAATTGCCGAGCAGGCCCGCAAGCTTTCCGCCGAACTGGGCCGGACCGTCGCGCCCGACTTCGGCGTATTCGTGGAAAAAATCCGCGCCGGCCGCACCGCCATGGAGGAAGGCGAATGGACCTATGTCCGCAAGGACGGTTCGCGCCTGCCCGTCTGGGTTTCATTCACCGCCCTGCGCGACAAGCGCGGCCGGATCACCGGCTACTTCAGTGTGGCGAGCGATATTTCCGACCGCAAGAAGGCCGAGCAGGCGCTGCGCGACGCCGCCAACGCGGCGAAGGAGTCGGTCCGCCTCAAATCGGAATTTCTCGCCAACATGTCGCACGAGATTCGCACCCCGCTCAACGCCATCATCGGCATGACCGGGCTGCTGCTCGATACCGACCTCAGCTCCGAGCAGCGCAGCTTCACCGAAACCGTCCGGACCAGCAGTGAGGCGCTCCTCACCGTCATCAATGACATTCTCGATTTCTCCAAGATCGAAGCCGGCCAGCTCTCCTTTGAGATGATCGACTTCGATCTGCGCGAACCGGTCGAGGGCTCGTTGGAACTGCTGGCGGAAAAGGCCTCCGCCCAGGGCCTGGAAATTGCCTATCTCATCGAGGAAAACGTTCCCACCCAGCTGCGCGGTGATCCCGGCCGCCTCCGTCAGGTCCTGCTCAACCTCGTCAGCAACGCCATCAAGTTCACCGAACGCGGCGAGGTCGTGGTGCGGGTTTCGCGCGCCGCGGAAAGCGGCCGCGTCGTCACCCTGCGCTTTGCCGTCATCGATACCGGCATCGGCATTTCGCGCGACGCTCAAGCCCGGCTATTCACTCCCTTCATGCAAGCCGACGGCTCGACCACGCGCAAATACGGCGGCACCGGCCTCGGCCTCGCCATCTGCAAGCAGCTGGTCAAGCTGATGAAGGGCGAGATCGGCGTGGAAAGCGAGCCCGGCCGCGGCGCCACCTTCTGGTTCACCGTGCCGTTTTCCCTCCAGCCGGAGACCGCCAAGGTCGTTCACCGGCCCGCCGACGTGGCCGGCGCCCGCGTCCTGGTGGTGGACGACAACGCCACCAACCGGGAAATTTTCACCCGCCAGCTCGCCGGCTGGAGG
>DASRHD010000087.1:0-3930 GCA_035650695.1 Opitutaceae bacterium | reverse complement strand
GCCGCACTTGATGCGACCGTTCGGGCCGTGGCCGTATTTGACGGTGCGCTGGCAGGTGCCGTCGAGCATCGTGCCTTCGTCGTAACCGCTGACCAGGCAGTTGGTGATGGTCAAATCCCTCACCGGCCGGGCATAGCCGAGGGCGTAGGAGCTTTTCGGACAAATGCCGTCGTCAAAGGGCGAATTGACCGAGCAGTTCGAGACGCGGACGTTCTGGCAGCAGTCGATGTCCATGCCATCGCGGTTGGTATCGACCTTGAGATTGTCGATGGTGAGGTTGTCGACGCCGGTGACAAGGATGCCGAAGTGACCGCCATGGAGGATGGAGAAATCGCGGAAGGTGACGTTATGGCAGTTTTTCAGGGCGATGGACTTGTTGCCCACGCCGGCGGGCAGCGTGTCGCGACCGGGATAGCCGAAGGGGCCTTTCTTGTCAGCGGCGACGGAATCTTTCGGGAGGGAGCGGTCGGGCTGTTGTTCCTTGGGCAGCTTGCGTTCCTCCGGCGTCAAATCGCGGCGACCGCCACCGCGGCTTAGGCCGCGGCCGTAAATCAGACCGGGGCCGATGATGGTGACGTCCTCGATATTTTCGCCCCAGATCAGGCTATTGTGCCAGTGGGAGTGCCCGAAATCCTCGTATTGGTCGGCGCCGGGGTTCGGCTCGGGCGCATCGTAGCCGGTGGAGAGATCGGCCGGCGGCTCGGCCGCGAGAATGGTCGCACCGGCATCGAGTCGGAGAACAAGGTGACTTTTGAGATGAATCGAATAGCTGGCGTAGGTCCCGGCAGGGAAATAAACCGTGCCACCGCCTGCCGCGACGGCGGCATCGATAGCCTTGTTGATGGCGGGCGAATCGATCGTCTTGCCGTCGCCGGTGGCGCCAAAGTCGCGAACATTGAAGGCGCGCGAATCGGCAAAGGACAGACCGGCGCTAAGGACAAACAGGGCAAGGAGGCCGAGGCCTCGGCGAATAGATGGGTTCATGGGAGAATACAAGGAAGACGCTTTTCGCAGCAAAACGGACTATATAATCTTGAGGTTCATGATCGGTTTAGGCCACGGCTTTCCCTTCGACCTCAGCAACTTCAAGTTTCGGCGTAACAAAGTGGATGATGAGCAGTGAGGTCATGTAGGCGAGCGAAGCCATGAGAAAAACAAGGAAATAGCTTCCGGTTTTTTCGCGGATCGGACCCGTCCCGATAAAAAGGAGAAAGCCGCCCACTGCCCCGAGCATTCCTCCCAAGCCGGTAACGGAACCCACCACGCGACGGGGAAACATATCGCTGGCCAAACTGAAAACATTGGCCGACCATGCCTGGTGTCCCGAGGCCGCAAGGGTGATCAATGCCGCTGCCACCCAGGACGACGTGGTGAAAGTGGCGAAAAGCACGGGAAGAACGCAAAGCGCACAGATTAGCATTGTCGTTTTTCGGGCCCGATAAGTCGGCCAGCCTTTTTTCATAAAATAGCCCGCCAGCCAGCCGCCTGCGACACTACCGACCGAGGCCAAAATATAAATTGCCGCGATTTGTCCGCCGCGATGTTTCATATCCAAATGAAATTTCTCCGCAAAGAAAAGCGGCGAACCAAAGAGATAAAACCACCAAAAACAATCCGTCATGAATTTGGCCTGCGCGTAAGACCAGGTCTGGCGGTGCGGGAAAAGTTTCCGCCATGGGATCTTTATCGACGGCTCGGGAGGCTCGCTGTTGATGTAGGCTAGCTCTTCTTTCGAAACCCGCGGGTGATCCTGGGGCTTTTTGTAAATGGCCAGCCAGGCCAGGATCCAGCAGAGGTCAATGGCTCCCGTAATAATAAATGCTCCGCGCCATCCAAGAACATGGCTACCGATCGTAATCGCACTGAATAAAGCGACCACATAAGGAAGCCCCCAGGGTACAAGAATGCCGCCTACGTTCGAGCCGGAGTTAAAAAGGCCGGTCGCCAGCGCCCGTTCGCTTTTAGGAAACCATTCCGCTACCGTTTTGATGCAGGCGGGAAAATTACCACCCTCACCGAGACCGAGAAGGATACGACAGGCAAAAAAGCCGGCCGTGGTGCTAACCAACGAATGACTGATCGAGGCCAAGCCCCAAAACGTGCAGGCGAGAGCAAAACCCCATCGCAGTCCGAGCACGTCCATCATCCGACCGGATAGAAGCTGACTAATGGCGTAAGCCGCCGTGAAGGCGGCACCCATGTTCCAATAGTCGCGATCGGTCCAACCGATTTGCTTTTGCAACTCCGGAGCGAGGTTGCCGAAGACGCCACGGTCGATATAATTGGCCGTCGTCACCCAAAAAAGCAGGGAGCAAACGATCCAGCGATAATTAGTCCGCTTGGTAGAGGAGGTTTGGGGTGTCATGAAGCGATAATGGGAGAACAATCAGACGACGGGAGCAACCTTCAAGATGGCCGCCCGCTCACGGCTCCCCTTCCGGCCAGACCCGGACGAAAACCACGCCGTGGGGCGGGACCTCGGTGGAAAACTGATCCTTGAAAACGCCCAGATCTTTCTGCCGCCAGAGGTCGCGCACGCGCTGCGGGCCGGTCAGGCCGAGCTGGCTCCAGACCGCCGCAAAGGTGTCGGGGCGGCGGGATAGATTGAAGAGGCCGATGGCATGCGAGCCGTCCGCCAGTTCCTTTACCCAGATCTGGCGGCGGCCGTCGACGACGGTTTGCGCCGCCTGTTTGCCGAGGGGATCCTGATCGATGGCGAGAACTTCGTCGTTGCTCAGCAGGCTGAGGGTGAAAGCGTCGAGTTTCTCCAGATCGCAGCCGATGAGGAGCGGCGAGGAGAGCAGGCACCAAAGGCTGATGTGGGTGTACTGTTCGTTGGGAGTGAGGCGCGAAGCATGCAGCTTCGGACCCCAGCCGACGTCGCCGACCACGAGCATGTCCGGGTCGTTCCAATGGCCGGGGCCGGCGAAGGGCCGCCATTTGTCCTGGCTGAAGCCATTGCGGGTCATGCTTCCCCAGGAATCACGAATGTCGCCGGTCGTGCGCCAGCAATTGGCGAGGCGGGCCCAATCGGCGGCGCCGGTGAAGGGGGCGTTGTTCGACAGACTGAAAACGATGTCGCGGCCGCTCGCGCGCAGGGCGTTGGCCATTTCGGCGGTTTCGGGCGGACGGTTCGGACTCCAGTCATATTTCAGGTAGTCGATACCCCACTCCGCCCATTGCTTCGCATCGGCCGCGGCAAATGAATACTTGCCGATGGCCCAAGGCAGAATATCGCGGTTCACTTTTTTCGGTCCGGCCGGCTTGGTCCAGGTGCCCTCGGGATTTTCCGCGCTGCCGCCGGCATAACCGGCATAAGAGGTGACCCACGGCGTGGAATAGATTCCAGCCTTGAGACCGAGCGCATGGATGGCGTCGCAGAGCGCCTTGATATCAGGAAACTTTTCGTTGCCCTGCAACGCGTGGGTCGGGCCGGGGCGTGTGCCTTGCCAGGTGTCATCGATGTTGATGTAGGTCCAGCCGTGCTCGACCAGCCCGCTTGTGGCCATGGCCTTGGCCGAGCGCAGCACCTTGTCCTGATCGACGGAGGTGGCCCAGCAATTCCAGCTGTTCCATCCCATCGGGGGTGTAAGCGCGATTTTCTCGCCGACCTCGATGTGGAACGGCGCGGTCGTCTCGCCGCGGGCGTTTTTGGCCCGCAGCGTGACATCATAGCCGGCCGGTTTGGCCAGGGTGCCGGTGATATGCCCGGTCGCGGCGTCGAGCACGAGCCCTTCCGGCAGTTTGTCCGCGGCGAAAGTCATCGGCCGATCGCCCGTGGCGGGAATGGTGTACAAAAACGGCGAACCCGGATGCACGCCGAAGACCCGCGGGCCATTGATCCGCGGCTCCGCCGGGGCGGGCGGCGTCAGAATGACCGCTTCCTCCGCCGCCAACGGGGCCTGGACCGATTTCGGCGTGTCCAACGTA
>DASRHD010000086.1:0-11424 GCA_035650695.1 Opitutaceae bacterium | reverse complement strand
ACCAGGCGGAGGAGATGGCCGTAAGTGGAGACATTGTTGAATCCGTGATCATGGACGCCAACGTGGCTGACGTGGCCGGCCATGTGGCGGATCGTGCCCTCGCGCCCGATCGCCAGGGCGCGCGCGTCCTCCATGGCGTCGAACTGGAGCAGGGCGGAGCCGAACTGGAATCCCTGGGTCCATTCCGTCCAGCCGCGTGAGGTGTAGCGGCCGGCCACGGTGAAGACCGGGGTGCCGCGGGACGGATCCCAGGTTTTCTGCAGCGAGCGGATTTTTTGGGCGGAAAGCTCGAAGAGCCGGTCCGTCTGGCGCCGGAGCGATGGGGGCGTGAGCGAAGGATCGATCCGGATCATGGGGAATCAGAGCCGGCGAATGCTGAACCCGCCGTCGACGGCGATGACCGCTCCGGTAGAGAAGGAAAAATTCCCCGTCATGATGGAGCGAACGGCCCGGCCGACGTCTTCCGGCGTGCCCCAGCGCATCTGCGGGATGAGGCCGTCGGCGATCAAGGCGTCGTACTTGCTTTTCACGCCGGCGGTCATGTCGGTGGCCATGAGACCGGGACGAAGCTCCAGGACCTGAATCCCGGCCGAGGCCAGGCGCGCGGCCCACAGTTGGGCCGCCATGGCCAGGCCGGCCTTGGAGAGGCAATACTCACCGCGCATGACCGAAGCCGTGTCGGCGGAAATGGAGGTGATGAAGACGATCTTAAAGCCGCCGGGCAGGAGAGGGGCCGGTTTTTCGGTGAGCCAGTGCCGAGCCACCGTCTGGGTCAGGAAGTAAGGCCCCTTCAGGTTGACCCGGATGACTTCCTCAAACGATTTTTCCGTCGCCTCCAGAATGTCGGCGCGCACTTTTGGCGCGACGCCGGCGTTGTTGATCAGGCCGTCGAGCCGGCCGAACTGGGCCAGAACCTCCTTGAGCAGGCGTTCGCGGCCGCTGCTTGAGCCGATATCGGCCCGAATGGAAATGAATTTCTGTCCGGTGCTTTTGGCCGCGGTCTGGCAGAGCCGGACGGTTTCCGCCGCGGCCTCGTCGTTGCCGGCATAATTGATCGCCACGGAATAACCTTCCGCCGCCAGTTGCAGGGCAATGCCCCGGCCCAGCCCGCGGCTCGCGCCGGTGACGAGGATGACCGGAGGGTTTCCGGAGGGGGAGGGCACGGCGCGATTATACCCCTCCGGCCGGCGGAGGGTGAGGATTTTATCGGTATGAACTAGGACTTTTTCGAGTTAGATGATGTCCAAATGATCGACTTTGTCCGGGCCATCCGCCAAGCTTCCGGCCCAGTACCCCATGCGCCGCTTCCGTTCCCTGCTGATCGACAACGTCGACGTTCGCACCCCCGACCTGCGGGTACTGAAGCTGGCTGTGCACCGCCATCTGCCGGAGCTGGTCTCGGTCAAGCTGCACCGTCATGCCTGGCACCAGGTGTTGGTTTACCTTTACGGCCAGGGCTGGCAGACGGTGGCGCAGGACAAGGTCCGGATTGCGCCCGGCAGCGTGGTGATGGTCCCGGCGGGCGTCTGGCACGCTTTTGCCCGGGCCGGCAACCAGACGCCGCTTTGCCTCGTGATCGATTTTCGTCTGCGGCGGGGACCGCGGCGCCGGGCCGCGGCCTCGACCCTCAACCGCTCCGAGCTGGCGCAGCTGCGGCAGAGCCTGGCCCGTCTGGCCCATCTGCCGGCCAGCGCCGACGGAACCCTGCAGTGCGAGGGCGTGGTCATCGTCCTGCAAAGCCTTCTCATGCTGATGCGCTCGGCCGGCTGGATGGGGCGGGAGATCCCGGGCGGGGGCAAACCTTCCGGCCGGGTGGTGCGGGACCTGTTGGGCCGGATGGAGCCGTCGATTCCGCTGGCCAAGATCATCGCCCAAAGCGGATACCAGAGGGATCACTTGAACGTTTTGATAAAGCGGGAGACCGGCCTGACCCTCGGCCAATACCGGGCGCAGCAACGCCTGGCCTTGTCGAAGCGGCTGCTGGCGCAGGGCCTGCGCGTGGCAGCAGTGGCGGGCATGGCGGGACTGCCGGATCAGAGCTATTTTGCCCGCTGGTTTCGCCGCCAAACCGGCCAGTCGCCTTTTGCCTGGAGCCGCGGGACGATGGCGGCTAGCGCTTGACGGCCCAATCCTCTCATGGCCAACCCGCCAAAGCCACGCGTACTTGAAGGCGTCACCGGCTATCACTGGCTCGTGCTGGCCATGGCGGCGGCCGGCTGGCTCTTCGATTGCATGGGGCAGCGGATTTTCATCCTCGCCCGCGAACCGGCGATTCGCGAGCTGTTGGGCGCGGGCGCGCCCGATGCGGCGATCAAGCAATGGGGAACGTGGGCGACGGCGCTGCTCATGGTCGGCTGGGCCACGGGAGGGATTTTTTTTGGCGCGATCAGCGATCGGCACGGGCGGGTGAAGGTCATGATCGCCACCTTGCTCGCCTACACCGTTTTTTCCGGTCTGACCGGCCTGGCCCGCACGGCGGCCGAATTTTTAATCTATCGGTTTCTCTGCGGCCTGGGGGTGGGCGGGATGTTCGGGGCGGCGACCACCCTGGTGGCGGAGAGCATGCCCGGCCGGGTCCGGCCGCTGGCGCTCGGCATCATGCAGACGCTTTCCGCCTGCGGAAATTTTCTGGGTTCGGTGTTGAGCACGTGGATTCAGCCCGGGCGGGCTGATTTTTATCATGGTTACAGCGGATGGAGGTTCATTTTTTTTGTCGGAGCGCTGCCGGCGATCCTGGCGGTGCCGATCGCCGGGCTACTGCGCGAGCCCGGCGCGTGGCTCGAGACCAGGCGCCAGGCGAAGGAGGGCGGGGCATTGAAGGTCGGCTCGATCGCCGACCTTTTCAGCCATCCGCTCTGGCGCCGGCACACGCTCGTCGGTGTGGCGCTGGGTTTGGCGGGCATGGCCGGCCTCTGGGGCATCGGCTATTTTTCGCCTGAGTTGATTTCCACGGCCCTGAAGGGCGAGCCGCAGCGGGTGGTCGACCTCGTCCGCGGGCAGGCCACGGCGTTCCAGGACGTCGGGGCATTTTTCGGCATGCTGACCTTCACCTTGGTGGCGACCTATGCCGGGCGCCGCCTGGCATTTTTCGGCGCCTTCGTCCTCTGCCTGGTGACAACGATTTTCGCCTTCAATTGCCTGCACAACCGCCACGACGCCTACTGGATGCTGCCGCTGATGGGGTTCGCCCAGCTGTCGGTATTTGGCGGATACTCGATTTATTTCCCCGAACTTTTTCCCACCCGTTTGCGCGGCACCGGTGTCGGCTTTTGCTACAACACCGTGCGCTATCTCGCCGCCGCCTTTCCGCTTTTGCTCGGAAAATTGAATGAATTCTTTCTCCAGCAGGGCGTGAGCGAACCTTTCCGGAAGTCGGCGACGGTCCTGTCCTTCATTTTCGTGCTCGGCATCGTGGCCTTGATCTGGGCGCCGGAGACACGGAACCAACCGCTGCCGGAGCAGTGAGATTTTTTCCGGCCGCCCGACCGATGTCCGCTTTTTTGCCCCGCGGCGACCCGCGTCATACCGGTAACAAAATTGTTACGTTTCCGGAATGGAATGCGCCTTTCCGCCTCTCAATCAATAAAGCGACCCGCTGGCTGACGCGCCAAGCGCGGGCCGGCGGCGGGTCGTTGCTTTAAATCCATTTCACGTCATTCTTTCCGCCTCGCCTCTCTTTCCATTAACCCCATGCGCATCCTCGTGGTCGAAGATGAACCCCAGCTCGCCCGGCATATCACCACCGCGCTAATGCGGCGCGGCCACACCCCGAGCGCATGCCACGACGGTGTCCGCGGCCTGCAGACCGCGCTGGAGCTTTCGCCCGATCTGATCGTGCTCGATCTCAACTTACCCGACCTGGATGGATTTTCGGTGCTGGCCCGGCTGCGGCAGGCGAATTGTCCGGCCCGGGTCCTGATTCTGACCGCGCGCGGCGAGGTGGAGCACCGGATCAAGGGCCTGAAGGCGGGCGCCGACGACTATCTGCCGAAGCCTTTTTCCATGGAAGAATTGGTGGCGCGGATCGAGGCGCTCGGCCGCCGCGGCACCGCCCCGACCGCGGCCGACCTGCTCAAGGTGGGCGATCTGCACATGGACGTCCATCACCGCCGGGTGACCCGCGGCGAGAAGGCCATCGCCCTGTCCCCGCGCGAGTTCGACGTCCTGCAGGTCTTGATGCAGGAACCCGGCCGGGTTTTCTCGCGCACGGAACTCTGCGAGCGGGTGTGGCAGCGGGAGCATGTTTACGACACGCGCACCGTGGAGATTTTCATCGCCCGGTTGAGAAAAAAAATGGATTCTGGCTTCGACGTTCCGCTCATCCGCACCTACCGCTCGGTCGGTTATTCCATCTGCGCGCCGGTGTCGGCATGAGGCCGCACCATGTACGCCCGCCCTTTTGTCCTCGCCTTGATCTTTTTCGGCGCCTCGCTGTCGGGCGGCGCGTCCGGTCAGGCGGTGGTGGAGGGAAGGGTGGCTCTGCCGAAATCACGCTACGCTCCGGTGGTCAACCAGCGTTATGAGGTGGTGGCGAAGGGCGGGGTGATCTCGCTGATGCCGCCCCTCGCCGTCGTTTATCTCGAAGGAACCTTTCCGCGGCCGGCGGCTCTGCCGGTCCGGCAGATGGTCCAGAAGGATCTGGCATTTGTGCCGATGCTTCTCCCGGTGCAGACCGGCACGAGGGTCGAGTTTCCCAATCTCGACAACACCTATCACAATATTTTCTCCTATTCTCCGGCCAAACGCTTCGATCTGGGGCGTTACCGTTCCGACGAGCGACCGATTCCTTCGGAAGTTTTCGATACGCCCGGCCTTGTCACCGTGCGCTGCGACATTCACGAGCACATGCGCGGGCTCATTCTCGTGCTTAACACCCCGTACTTCGTGTTGAGTGACGGGGAAGGAACCTATCGATTGAGCGGCCTTCCCCCCGGACATTATGTCCTCAAGGCGTGGATCGACAGCCGGACCACGCGCGAACAGGCGGTAGAGCTGCGGGACGACACCACGCTCCGCGCCGATTTTCCGTGATTTCACCGTCCAAGCCGAAACGCGCCGAACTGCCGGGTTTTCGCGTCCGGCTGTTGGTCGCGATGATGCTGGTCGTCTCGGCCGTGACCATTCTTGGCCTGCTGTTTGCCCAACATCGGGCGGCGGCGGATGTGAAGCGCGGCTTGCAGCTTGAATTCCAGAGCGAGCTCGATGCCTGGCATGCCATCCAGGATGTGCGGTACGCGGCGCTGGCGGAACGCTGCCACGCGCTGGCGCGCAAGCCGCGCCTCCACGCCGCGCTGGAGGATGATGCGCTTGACCTGCTGTACCTGAGCGCGCGGGATGAGCTCTCCGATATCATGGAACCGGAGGGCAGTCCCGTGGAAACGGGCGGCCGCGTGCTGCGGGCCAGGTTTTACCGTTTTCTCGACGCCCGCGGCCGGGTGATTTCCCCTCCGGAAGGGGAGGAGGTGGGCCGGCTTGCGCCGGGGGATGAGGCCCGTCTGGCTTTCAACGCCGTCCCCGACCACGCCCAGACCGGCTACCTCGTGCGCAATCCGGATCGCGCCGACGAAACCATCGACGAAATCATGGTCATGCCGATTTTCTCCACCGAAACCGGCGAGGCCATCGCCGCACTTTTGCTCGGTTTTAACCCGGTCGAGCTGGGCGGCCACCGCACGGTCACGGCCATGCGCAGCGGGCTCTGGCTGCAGGGGCATCTCCACCTGCCCTCGCTCTCGGCCGCCGCGCGGGCGGCGATCGAGCAGGACCTTGCGCGGGCGGTCAATGCTTCGCCTCCGCCGGAAAACAGCATGGAAGTGGAGGTCGACGGTGGGCCGCAGTTGCTTTTCTACAAGCGGCTCAATCCCGGCTCGCTTTTCCCTCCGACCTATGAGGTTTGCCTTTATCCGCTCACCGAATCGCTTGCCCGGCAGCGCCGGCTGCTCTGGCAGTTTGGCGCCGCCGGGGCCGTTCTCCTGCTCGGCGCATTTTTCGCCAGTAATTTCCTCTCCTCCCGACTCTCCGCCCCGGTCGAGAAACTGGCGGTGGACTCGGCGGAAAACCGTGCCCAGCGCCGGCGGGCCGAGGCGGCGCTGCAGTTGACCAGCGAGGAGCTGCAACGCTCGGCCCGTTTCTCCGCCGACGCTTCGCACCAGCTGAAAACGCCGGTGACCGTGCTTCGCGCCGGCCTGGAGGAACTGCTGGCTGGCGAAAAGCTTCCGCCGGCCGCCCGCGAGGAGATCTCCACTCTGGTGCACCAAACCCTGCGGCTGACCAATGTGATTGAGGATCTCCTGCTGCTTTCACGCATGGACGCGGGGCGGCTGCAGCTCGAATTCAGCCCGGTCGACCTCATCCCGCTGATTGAGGGCTGGCTCGACGACTTCAGCGTCCTGCCCGATGCCCTCGGGTTGAAGATAGAAACCGACCTGCCTCCCGCCCTGGCAATCAACGGCGAGAAACGCTATACCTCGCTCATCCTGCAAAACCTCCTGGAGAACGCGCGCAAATACAACTGTGCCGGAGGCCGGCTGCGGATCGCGGCCCGCCCCGAGGGCACCCAGGCCGTGCTCACCGTCGGCAACACCGGCCGCCCCATTCCACGGGCGATGCAGGAGCATATTTTTGAACGGTTTCACCGCGGCTCATCGGGGGAAAATATCCCCGGTCACGGCCTCGGCCTGAATCTCGGCCGCGAACTCGCCCGGCTGCACCGCGGCGACCTGAAGTTGACCCGGTCGGACGAGGCCTGGACGGAGTTTGAGGTGCGCTTCCAGCTTGCCCCGACCAACCCCGCGCCATCATCCCATGGACTGGTATGAAACGGTTCGCAGCCATCGTTCTGTGCCTGGCGGCGTGGGCGTCCGCCGCCGTCCGGGCGGATGACGATCTTGACCGGGTCGACGACGCCCTGACCGTGACGGCGGCCGACGGCCGGACGCGAGCGCGGGTCAGCGGCACCTTCGATCTCGAGGGTTACCATCTCTCCCAGCCGCCGCCTGGCCTCCTTTTTACCGACCGGGACAACCTCCTTAATCCGCGCCTTTCCCTCTTTCTCGACGCCCAGCTCGGCGAACACGTCTATGTTTTCGCCCAGTCGCGCCTTGATCGTGGATTCGATCCCAGTGACGACAGCGCCCGCCTGCGTCTCGACGAATACGCCATCCGCCTCACGCCTGGCGGGCCGGGCCTGAATTTCCAGATCGGAAAATTTGCCACGGTAATAGGAAATTGGATACAGCGTCACGGTTCCTGGGAAAATCCCTTCATCACCGCGCCGCTTCCCTACGACAATCTGGTCGGCCTTTGGGATGTGGCTGCGGCGGATTCCACCGCGACTATTCTGCGCTGGGCCCATCTCGCCCCTCCCGCGCCGGCGGCCGGCGAATACGCCGACAAGACCCGCCGTCTGCCGGTCATCTGGGGCCCGAGTTACGGAACCGGAGCCGCCGTTTCCGGCGCGGTCGGCCGGATCGACTATGCGGTGGAGGTGAAGAACGCCGCGCCTTCCGCCCGCCCGCAGCGCTGGGCGGCGACGCGCGGCGACTGGCGGGAGCCGGCTTTCAGCGGCCGGATCGGTGGCCGCCCGGATGAGGCGTGGAATTTGGGTTTTTCCGCCAGCACCGGCTCGTACCTCCGGCCCGAGGTCGCTCCCGCGCTTCCGCCCGGCCGGCGGTTAAACGATTATCGTCAGACCGTGCTGGGCGAGGACCTCGCCTATGCCTGGCATTACTGGCAACTCTGGGCGGAAATCTACGAGGCCCGTTTCGCCGTTCCGCGGGTCGGCAATGCCGACACCCTGGCTTACTACCTGGAGGCAAAATACAAGTTCACTCCGCAGTTTTTCGGCGCGTTGCGTTGGAATCAGCAGCTTTTCGCCTCGCTGCCGGACGCAGCCGGCGGGTCGGTCCGCTGGGGTCGCGAGATTTGGCGTCTCGATCTCGCGCCCGCCTACCGCTTCACCCCGCATACGCAGTTGAAATTCCAATACAGCTTGCAGCACGAGAGCCTTCGGTCGCGGGAATTCAGCCACATGCTGGCGGCCCAGTTCACCGTGCGATTCTGAGCCGCCGCCGTTTCGGTAACAATCGAGTTACCAAAATCTCCTCAACTCGTCCGCCCGCTTGCGGTCTAGTCCGTTCGCGGTGGCGAGGCCGTCTGGCGGACGCGCCGCATTCCACCGCCCTTCGCTTCGCGGCCGAAGGCAAAATAGCAAACATCATGCCCAACCCATCCCTTCATATCCCGGTGCCCGTATGGCCGCTCTTCGTGGCTCTGCTGTTCTCCGTCCGGCCTGCGTCAGCGCTCCCCAGCTTTGCCCGACAAATGAATACGCAGTGCATCCAGTGCCACACCGAATTTCCCATTCTCACCGAATTCGGTCGTCAGTTCAAATTATCCGGCTACACCATGGCACAAAATGATACCGACCTGCCGCCGCTGGCGGTGATGCTCCAACCGTCGTTTACCCACACGGCCAAGAGCCAGCCGGGCGGGGCCGCTCCCGGCTTTGGCAGCAACAACAACTGGGCCCTCAGCCAGGCGAGCATTTTTTATTCCGGACGCGTCGCCGGCCCGTATGCCGACCGCCTGCTCAGCCCGGAGGCCGCGGCGGTCGCGAACAAATTCGGAATATTTTTTCAAACCACTTACGATGGGGGCGCCAAGAGCTGGTCCTGGGACAACGCCGAGCTGCGGTTCGCCGACAGCGGCACGCTCGCCTCCTCGCCCCTCACCTACGGTATTTATCTTAACAACAATCCCACGCTGCAGGACCCATGGAACAGCACCCCGGCGTGGGGCTTCCCCTTCAGCGGCTCAAAGCTCGCGCCGACTCCGACCGCCGCCACCCTGATCGACGGCGGCCTCGCCCAGCAGGTGGCCGGACTCGGCGCCTACGCGATGTGGGCCAACGCATTTTATTTCGACGTCGCCGGATACCGCACGCTGGGAAGGTCCTTCCAGAAATTCGTCGGCATCGATCCCGCCGGCGAAACCCAGATTGCAGGGGTGGCTCCGTACTGGCGGGCCGCCTTCATTCAATCGGCGGGGGAGGGCGTATGGGAGCTGGGTACTTTCGGCCTCGCGACCAACGCCTATCCCGGCCGGGACTCCAGCGCCGGCCATGACCAAATCAGTGATGTCGGGCTCGATTCGGAATATCAGATTTCGGCCGGCCGGCATGACACGAGCGTGCTTGTGTCATATATTCATGAATACGCGCGGTGGTCTGCCAGCCGCGTTCTCAGCGCCACCAGCAAGGCTTCCGGCTCGCTGGGAAACCTTAAGGTCACGCTTGCCGACCTCTACGACAAGACCTACGGCGCAACCGCCCAATACTTCATCGTCGACGGCGGCGGCGACGCCCTGCGGTATTCCGGCAGTGCCAACGGCTCGCCGCGGAGCGATGGGTTCATTCTCCAGGCGGACTATTTGCCCTTCAACAAGGGCGGAGGCCCCGCCTTCTGGCCGCGCAGCAACGTCAAGATCACGCTGCAATACGTCCTTTACAACCGGTTCGATGGCGCCCGCACCAACTTTGACGGCACCGGCCGGAATGCCCCCGACAATGACACGCTTTATCTCGAAACTTGGATCGATTTTTAACCCGCCCTCCCCATGCACTTAATCAGAAACTCCCTTTTGCTCTCCACCGCGTTTGCCCTTTCCGTCGTCGTGTTCGCCAGCGAGCCTATCACCACCATCGCCATCACCGCCAGCGACACGCTTCGCTTCAACGTCACCCACATCGAGGCCCGTCCCGGCCAGAAAATGCATATTGTCCTGCACAACGCCAGCTCGCTGCCCAAAAGTGTCATGGGTCACAACTGGGTGCTGCTTCGGGCCGGGCAGGATCCCACCGCCTATGCCGCCGGCGCCCTCACCGCCGTGGCCGAAAACTACGAGCCAAAGGCCCTCGCCGGCCGCGTCATCGCCGCGGTTCCGCTGCTTGGCGGCGGAGAGACCGGCGAGGTCACGTTCGCGGCCCCGGCCGAGGCAGGGACTTATGCTTTCCTTTGCTCATCGCCCGGACACTGTGCCTCCGGAATGCGCGGAGTCCTGGTCGTCAGATAAGGGCCGCACGTCGCGGCTGAAATTAACGATTTAAACGCCGCAGCGATTGCGGGCGAATGCACCGTATTGCTTGTTCTTTGCAATACCCCGCATCTCAGGCCGGACGGCACCTCGCCACACGCCTGTTTTGCTCCTTGGCATTCCATCATGAACAAAAAACTCGCCATTCGCCGAGCGCTTCTCGTGAGCGCTCTTTTTGCCCCCTTCGCCCTGCGCGCCACCACCGCCACCAGCCTGAGTAGTTTCGGCGGCATCGAAGAACCCGCGGTGATTTATCACCCGGCGACCGGTAAGTTCACCAGCGATAGTTTCAAAAACATCACCGACTTGGGTGGCGGCACCTTCCAGGTACTGCTTCGCTACAGCACATCGCAGTGGGATGGTGATCGTACCACCTCGAACACCGACCGCCAGCGCGGCGAGGTAAAGACGCTCGGCGCTCACCAGATGAAGGGCGATACCTTCATCTATACGACCACTTGGCGCACGAACTCCGCTTTCAAAGGCTCCGGAGCGTTCTGCCATATCACCCAGTTGAAGCCGGTGAACGGCACCGAGGGATCGTCCGGCGCACCCCTCATCACCACCTCGATCTTCGGCGGCACCAGCTCCGCCGCCGTGCGCTATGCCTCGGCCTCGTTCTCGCCCGCCAATGTTTTCTCGCCGAAGGTGGTGCGCAACATCACTTGGAAACCGGCCACCTGGCTGGCGGAACAGATCAAGGTCAAGACCTCGGGCGACGGCCAGAAGACCGGTCTGGTCCAGGTATCGCTCAACGGCGATTCTTTCCAGGGCGTGACCAACGTCGAGGTCTGCCGCCCGAAATCCACCGAGTATTATCCAAAGTGGGGCCTGTACCGCGGTGTGAGCACCAGTTCCGGCTTCAGTGCCAACGACTACGTGCAGCATTCCCACGTTAGCGCGACCAAGCAGTAATCCCGCACGCTGTCTCCGCTCATGGATGGCGGTTCGGCGCCGCAAGGCGCCCGTGGGAAACCGCCTCCATGAGTTTTCGTTCCTGATATGAAATGCTTCGAAGGTCGGAAGGGCAGGGGCCTGCGCCGGCTGATTGCCGGCGGAACGGCGGCCATCGTGGCGCTCCTGGCCTGGGAGGCGCGGGAGGCAAATTCAACCTCCTATCCGGCGCAACCGGCAAAAATAATGGCATGGCCGGCGTCGCGACCACCGGCTGAAAACCTACAAGCAGCGGACCGGCCGGTCGCGCCGGTGGCCGCAGCCTTTTCCCCGCCTGGCGCGGACGAATTGCAGGCAGAACTTCTTCGGCGTCTCGCTGCCGGCGCATCCTTCGACGAGATCGCCGCGCGCTTTGAGCGCTTGGCGGCCGATCACCCC
>DASRHD010000085.1:0-5476 GCA_035650695.1 Opitutaceae bacterium | reverse complement strand
AAATCCGCCGATTGGATCCTCGAGATCGGTCCGGAGGCAGGCGCCGCCGGTGGACGGATCGTCGCGGAAGGGTCGCCGGAAGCAATCGCCGCGGCCGACACCGCCACCTCGCCGTTTCTGCGCGAGGCACTAACGGAAGGTTCACGGTTCAATGTTCAAGGTTCAACGTTGATGGCCGCGGAGTCGTCACCACTCGTTTACGAAGCCACTCCGCATTCCGCACCCCGCACTCCGCAATTGGAAATCATCGGTGCGCGAGAGAACAACCTGCAAAACATCTCCCTCACCATTCCTCACCGCCGGCTCAATGTCATCACCGGCGTCTCCGGCTCGGGCAAGTCCACCCTCGCCTTCGACATCGTTTTCGCCGAGGGCCAGCGCCGCTTCATGGAATCGATGTCGCCTTACGCGCGGCAATTCGTCGAGCAGCTCCCCCGCCCGGCCGTCGACCGCCTCACCGGGATTCCACCCACCGTGGCGATCGAGCAGCGCGTCACCCGCGGCTCGCGCAAATCCACCGTCGCCACCATCACCGAAGTCGCGCAATATCTGCGCCTGCTTTACGCCCGGATCGGCATCCAGCACCATCCCGACACCGATCGGCCGGTCCAGCCGCTCTCACCCGGTCAGTTGAAAAAACTGCTCGCCCGCGTCCTTACCTCGCCGAAGGCGAAACGCGCAAGGCATCTTTACCTTTGCGCGCCGCTGATCCGCGGTCGCAAGGGCCATCATCAGCCCATCGCCACCTGGATTGGAAAACAGGGCTTCGAACTCATGCGCGCCGACGGACAGCTGCGCCAGGTCGATGCCTTTGAAAAGCTCGATCGCTACCGGGAGCACGACATCGAGGTGGTGGTGGCGGACCTGAAGGGCTCAATGTTCCGGGTTCAAGGCGCAAAGCCGGCGGACGCGACCGTAAACCCCGAATCTAAAACCTTGCACACGCCGGCGGCGGCGCTGGAGCGCGCGCTGGCGCTCGGTCACGGCTCATGCTTTCTCCTCCTCCCGTCCGGCGAGATCCTCTCCTGGTTCTCCACCACCCGCACCGACGCCGCCACCGGCGAATCTTTCCCCGAACTCGATCCGAAACATTTTTCCTTCAACTCTCCCAAGGGGTGGTGCCCGGCCTGCCGCGGACACGGGCGGATTTTTCCCTGGATGCTCGAACCGGAAGACGAAGAGTCCGAGGATCCGCTCGAACGCCTGCGGGCTTTCGGTGTCGAATCGGTCGACGACGTTTCCGATGAAGGGCAGCCCTGCCCGGAATGCCGCGGCGAACGCCTCAATCGCGTCGCCCGCGCCGTCAAGCTGCACTTTCAAAAAAAATCTCCGCCGCTATCGCTGCCGGCACTCCTGCGCGCGACTCCGTGCGGGCTCCAGGCCCATCTGCGCGCGCTCGATCTTGACGCTCGCGGCCGCCTCGTGACGCAGGACATCGTGCCCCAGATCGAGGAGCGCCTGCGCTTTCTCGATCACGTCGGTCTCGGCTATCTCTCGCTCGACCGGCCGACCGCCACGCTTTCCGGCGGCGAAGCCCAGCGCATCCGCCTGGCCGCCCAGCTCGGGACCAATCTCGCCGGTGTGCTCTACGTCCTCGATGAGCCGAGCATCGGCCTGCATGCACGCGACAATGACCGCCTGATCGAAACCCTCGGGTCGCTCCGCGACAAGGGCAACACCCTGCTCGTCGTCGAGCATGACGATGAACTCATGCTCCGGGCCGACCGGGTGATCGACCTCGGCCCCGGCGCCGGTGTCCACGGCGGACGGGTTCTGGCCAACGACACGCCGGCCGAGGTCCAAAAAATTCCGTCTTCGCTGACCGGCCTTTATCTCGCCCGCGGCTTGCCGCATCCGTCGCGCGGCGAATACCGGCCGATCGAAAATCCCGCTTCAAAAAACCAAAATTCAAACTGGCTGACGCTCTCCGGCGCCCGCTTCCGCAACCTGAAGGGCTTCGATCTTTGCCTGCCTCCCGGTCGGCTGATCATGGTCGCCGGATCGAGCGGCGCGGGCAAATCCACCCTTTTCCGCGACCTGCTCCATCCCGCCGTCGCCCAGGCGATCAAGACCAAAAAAGCGCGCCTCACCGGCCGGGAGTTCGCCAAAGCAACCGGTTGGTCCGACGAGACGGTGGTTTCCGGCCGACCGGAGCAACCGCCCTTCACCGAGCTCCGCGGCGCAAACGGCTTCCGTTCCGTCATCGAGGTCGACCAGTCGCCCATCGGCAAGACCCCGCGCTCCACCCCCGCGACCTATCTCGGCATCTTTGACCTGATTCGGAAGTTTTTCGCCTCGCTGCCCGAAGCCAAAATGCGCGGCTACACCGCCTCGCGCTTTTCCTTCAACACGACCGGCGGCCGCTGCGAATCATGCCAGGGCGCCGGACGGATCAAACTGGAAATGGCCTTCATGCCGGACACGTTTCTGCCCTGCGATGCCTGCGGCGGCCTACGCTACGGCTCCGAACTGGCGGACATTGCCTGGAAGGGCAAAACCATCGGCCAGGTGCTGCAGCTCACGTTTGAAGAGGCGGCCCAGTTTTTCGATTTTCATGCCCAGCTCGGCGAAGTCTGCCGCTTGATGGTGGAGTGCGGCCTGGGCTACCTCACCCTCGGCCAAAGTTCGCCCACCCTGAGCGGAGGCGAGGCCCAGCGCCTCAAGCTCGTGACCGAGCTGGCCCGTGGCCTGCAAAGTTTTATCGAGCGCAGCCGCGGCGTCCAGCCGCGCAATCTTTATTTGCTCGAGGAGCCGACCATCGGCCTGCACTTGAGCGATTGCGAAAAACTCATTCGCGTCCTCCACTCCCTCGTTGACCAGGGCCACACCGTCGTGGTCATCGAGCATCACCTCGATTTGCTTGCCGAGGCGGACTGGATCGTCGAACTCGGACCGGGCGGTGGTCCGGACGGCGGCGAATTGCTCTACCAGGGGCCGCTCGCCGGGCTGCTCAAGGTCAAACGAAGCCCGACCGCGCCCTATCTTCGCGCCCGGTTGGAAAAATCAAAGCCGGCGGCCACGCCTCAGCCTGCCGCCGCCGCCACCGCCTGATCGTGCACCGCGATCGCCTCCTGCACGATTTGCACCAGCTCGGACACCGCCACCGGCTTGACCAAATAGCGGAATAGCGCCGCCTCGTTCACGCTGCGGAGGAGCATTTCCGGCTTCATATAGCCGGTCACGAGAATGCGCTGCATATGCGGATACTCCTCCCGCGCCCTAACCAGGAAGCCCATCCCGTTGCCACCCGGCATGATGTGATCCGCGACCACAACCTTAAATGGCTGGCGGTGAAGGAGAAACTCCGCGTCGCGCGCGGAAGTAGCTGTGGTGACGTCAAAATACGGCTCGAGCGCGGCGGCATACACGCCCAGCAACGCCACCTCGTCGTCCACAATGAGCACGGGCGGCTTGGCCGATTTTTCGGACGCGTTCTTTGCTGCCATGACTTCAGCCTGTAAACTCGCGGGGCCAAGGCAAACCGAAAGCCGCAGGCCTGTAAGTGATCTGCAATTCAATTTTCTTTGTCATTTTTGGAGGTGCAAATCCGACCGATTTAAGTTCTTATAAAAACATGGACTCGCCCGACCTGCAGGCCGCTCTGCGCACCGGCTCGTTTGCCGACGTCCCGCGCGCCGCCCTGACGCGCGACACTCTACTGGCCGCCAATCCCGCCGGCAATACCCTTCTTCACGCCATCGCTCGTGCCGGCTTTCTGCCCGAGCTTCCGCCGGAAATTCTCACCGCTGATAACCTTACGGTAAAAAACGACGCTGGCTACACCCCGCTCCACCATGCCGCCCTCGGCGGTCATCTCGACCAGATTCCGCCCGCGCTGCTCACCGCCCGCCTCCTCCTCACCCGCAGCAAGGTCGGCTACACCGTCCTCCACGTCGCCGCCGCCCATGGCTGCCTCGCCCAGATTCCGCCCGGCATCCTCACCGCCGAAATTGCCCGCCTTAAGACCGATCTTGGCAACACCCTCCTCCATGAGGCGGCCGAATCCGGCACCATCGCGAAATTTCCCACCGACCTGATCACCGACGAACTTCTTGCCGACAAGAACCTCAGCGGCGAAACCGTCTTCCACGTCGCCGCCCTCAATGGCCACCTCGGCCAGTTCCCGCCCGCCATGGTCACCGCGGAGCGCCTCCTCGACCAGACCGTCGCCGGCGACACCGTCCTGCACGCCGCCGCCCTCGGCGGACACATCGAGCAGATTCCCGCCGATTTTCTCACCCGCGAGAACCTCATCCTCGTCAGCAAGTCCAGCTATACCGTCATCCACGCCGCCGCCGAGACCGGCCAGCTTTATAAAATCCCCCGCGATCGTCTCACCACTGCCCTGCTTCTTACCCGCAATGATCACGGCGACACGCCGCTGCACGCCGCCGCCTACGAGGGCCATCTCGACCAGGTTCCGGCCCATGTGCTGACCACGGAGAACCTCAATGTCCGCAACTACGACGGCATCACCCCCCTCCGCACCGCCATCGAGCGCGGCTTCATCGACCAAATTCCCGAGATCGTCCGCCCGCAGCCGCCCAGTCCGCTGAAAAAATTTTTCCGCAAGCTCGGCAACACCCGCCTCTGAGCCGCCTGGGCCGGATTTCGTTCCGGCATGGCTCCGGTGTTTTCGATTTAAATCGACGCCCGAGGGGTCGCTTTCGTTCTTCGAGGTTTGTAATATAATACGTTACAAATTTGCGGCGTTTTTTCCTCGGTATTTTGTAACGTATTATATTACGAACCTGCCAGCCGGCCGGTCGGCGAAAATCAATGCTCTCACCGCGACCGCGAATTGAAGGGGAATTGAGCATCATCCGTAAAAGGGACGGTAGTAAAAAAATTTTCCCACGGTCGTCCATGTAATCCGCGCTAAAAAAATCTCTACTGCGTTCCGCCGCGCCGCATTTTCCGCTTTCCCTTGCGCGCCGCCCTGCTTCACTCGACTTTCGCCTTTTTTCATGAACACATCCATCGCAGCTCTCAACGCCCGCGAGATCCTCGATTCGCGCGGCAATCCCACCATCGAGGTCGACGTGCACCTCGCCTGCGGCGCCCTCGGCCGCGCCGCCGTGCCCTCCGGCGCCTCCACCGGCGAGCACGAGGCCCTTGAGCTTCGCGACGGGGACAAGAAACGCTATCTGGGCAAGGGCGTGCAGAAGGCCGTGGCCAACGTGAAATCGAAGATCGCGCCCGTCCTCATCGGCTCCGACGCCCTCGACCAGGTCGGCATCGACCACGCCATGCTCAAGCTCGACGGCACGCCGACCAAGTCGAAACTCGGCGCCAACGCCATCCTCGGCGTCTCCCTCGCCACCGCCAAGGCCGCCGCCGCCGCCCTCGGCCAGCCGCTCTACAAATATCTCGGCGGACCCAACGCCAAGGTCCTGCCCGTGCCGATGATGAACATCATGAACGGCGGCGCCCACTCCGACGCCCCGATCGATTTCCAGGAATTCATGATCATGCC
>DASRHD010000084.1:0-3122 GCA_035650695.1 Opitutaceae bacterium | reverse complement strand
CCAAATGAGTCTTCACTCCCTCGGTCTGGTCCGTTCCGAGGGAGTGAAGACTCATTTGGGCGCGAAAGTCATTTTCCCGCGTGGGTGAACGAGAGTCTCGAGCATCCGTCGCAAGTCATCCTCGGCGCGCCGGAAGTGAAGGAATATATTCCCTCCATCCGGGCGGAAGATCTGCCCGGCGCGGTGCGGAAAAACTGACGCCGCGGCGCTCCGCGCCGCGACCGCAGACTCAGAGTTTTTGCGCCGAGGCGCGGTGCTCGACCCAATCGTCGTGAATGGCCATTCCCTTGGTCAGCCCGCGGTAGAGCCCCCATTTTGGACGGTAATCCGACGCCTCCGGCCGGGAAACGCGCACGCCTTTGGCGCCTTGGAAGTCGTCGCCATCGACCGACACGAGCACCTCGCCGTCATCCTTCTCCGAGGTCTTGATCCGGATGCGGACGTTTTGCCAGGCGCCCGGCTTGAACGGAAAATCGCGGACGGGCAGAAATTCCTTGCCGGGGCAATAACGCACCCCGGCGTGGCCGACGCCGTCGAGCACAGAAAGCACGACCAGGGGAAGGCCGTTGTCGCCATCGGTCGCCTTGAGTTGAAAAACATGGCAGAAGCGATCGCTGCCTCGAAAGTCGGGATCGGTGCGCCAGGTGGTGGCGTACTCAAAGGTCTCGCCCGGCTTCTGGTGCGGGCCCAGGCCCTTGACCTCGGCGCGTTGTCGCGTCGTATCGATCCGGTCGCGATCGCTGTCCCACCAATCGCGGTTGTAACGCAGGGTCATGCGCACGGCATGGTCGCCGACGTCGGTGATGTTGACGAATGGATCGTAGACGAATTTGCCGGTCGCGATGATGTAACGCAGTTCCGGCTCCTCGATGCCTTCGAAACTGCGGAGATTGTCCGCGGTTACGGTGGCGCGCATCAAGGGCGCGCCCAGACCAAGGGTGAGGCAGATCAGGGAGACGGGAATGTTTTTCACCATGAAAGGAAAATGGAACAGCACCGGAGCTGTGAGGGCAAAATTTTTCGGATGGCGCTCCGAGTCGTCATAGGATTGACGAAGCAGGCCGACTGAAGTTGCGGTTTTGCCGGGAAAGCCGGCGTGGCGCCGCCGAAATCGCATTCGCGTGTTGCATCGGCCGGCTGGAGCCGTATCCGTTTTCTTTTTCATGACTCCCCGCTTCGACGCGCCCGCCTTGGTTCGCTTCGCGTCCGCCTTGCTGCAAGGCGGCGGCCTGGAGGCGGAAAAAGCGGCGGCGACTGCTGAGATTTTGGTGGAAGGCGACTTGCTTGGCCATACCACGCATGGTCTGCAGCTGCTCGGGCCCTACCTGGCTGAACTGGAGAATGGCGATATGGCCAAATCGGGAACGCCGGACGTGCTGGCGGATTTTCCCGCCGCCGTCACTTGGGACGGCCGCCAGCTGCCCGGCCCCTGGCTGGTGAGGCAGGCCATTGCTCTGGCTTCGGACCGCGCAAAAATCAACGGCATGTGCACCGTGGTTATCCGCCGCAGCCATCACATTGCCTGTCTCGCCGCTTATCTCAAAGACGTGACGGACCGGAATCTCGTGGTGCTCCTTACCTGCTCCGATCCGCGGCCGGCCAGCGTCGCGCCGCACGGCGGCCGGCGCCCGCTTTATACGCCCAACCCCATCGCCGCGGCCTGGCCGACGGGAGGAGACCCGGTGATGCTGGATGTTTCGCTCTCCATCACTTCCAACGGTTTCGTCAATCGCTGCCGGAACGAAGGCCGCCGCCTGCCCGGCCCCTGGCTGATCGATCATGAAGGCAACCCGACCGACGATCCGGGTGCGGCCTTCACCCAGCCGCCTGGAGCGTTGCTGCCGATCGGTGGGCTCGACCATGGCCACAAGGGCTATGCCTTGGGATTGCTGGTCGAAATGCTGACCAGCGGACTCACCGGCCGCGGCCGCGCCGATCCGCAGACCAAGTGGTCGGCCAATGTCTTTCTGCAGATATTTGACCCGTCGCTTTTTGGCGGCCGGGAGGATTTTTTGCGTCAAACCGGTTGGCTCTCCACCGCTTGTCATGAAACGCCGCCCCGGCCCGGCTTTGACCGCGTGCGCCTGCCGGGCGAAAACGGATTGCGGCGTCGCGAAGCACAATTGAAGAACGGCGTCGAACTCCATCCCGCCATCCTACCCGCGCTCAAGCCCTGGACGGAAAAGCTTCGGGTTTCCCCGCCCCTCCCGCGCAGTTGAGCCATCCCCCCGCCTCCGATCAGGTGGGCGGCGGACGCCCGTGAAAGGTGGTGACGATGGCAGAGATGATGAGCAGGACGAGAAAGATGAAGAAGAGAATGCGGGCGATCTCCGCCGAGGCGCCGGCGATGCCGGTAAAGCCGAGAATGCCGGCGATGAGCGCGATGATCAGAAAAATAAGGGTCCATCTGAGCATGGGTAAGGTCTCCGGTTTAGTTTTCGTTAGGGGGTGAAGTCCAGGGAAGTTGGACTGCGCGGCTGCGGTGGTTCAGTGATTTCGTCCAGCCGTCGCTCCACTTCGGCGGCTAAACCATCGTCCTCCCAATCGGGCGGCCGGGATTGCATCGCGACGGCGCTGGTCCGCAGCTGACGCTCGGCCTCGAGCCAGTTATCGAGGTCCTGCCCGCAGGGGCAGCCCTGCGCCCGCCAGATTTCGTAGGCACGGTGAGCAATTTGCTCATGCCTGGCGGTGGGGGATGAATTTTCTTCCACGTGCATAGGCAACTTTAGTTTATGCGGCCGCCTCCGGCAAGGCGGCCAACCCCCGAAAGGAGTCACCGGGATATCCCCGCTGCAGAAAAAGCGCTACGAGCGTGACGGCAAGGCGTCAAATAGCTGGTCGGTCACCTCGGCATTGCGCAGGCTTTCGGCCAGATCCAGCTGCGGGCGGCGGCCGTTCAGGACGGCGTCGGCAAAATCTTCAACCTCGAGCAAATAGCGGTCGCTCGCCGCCACGGGGATCTCCCGGCGTTCCTCCCCGGCGGTCAAGGTCAGCGCGCCGGCACCGCCAAAAAATGTCTCCGGAATCTCCAGCACGCCCTGGGTGCCGACGATCTCCGAAAACACCCGTCGGTGGGCATTGAAGCCGCTGCCGATCGCGGCCACCAGACCGGAGGAATACTT
>DASRHD010000083.1:0-4664 GCA_035650695.1 Opitutaceae bacterium | reverse complement strand
ACCCTCGTCCGCGCCACGATTGGTCTTTTCCGCTACACCCGCCGGTATCTCGCGCAAAATCTGCGCTTCGACGTGCCCAAGCTCGTCATCGCCCACGACGTCCGGCATTTTTCGCGGCATTTTTGCGAGCTGGCGGCCTCGACCTGGACGCAGCTCGGCGGAGCGGCCTTTATTTTCGACGGACCGCGCTCAACCCCGCAGCTGAGCTTCTCCGTGCGCTGGCTCAAGGCCCATGCCGGGGTGGTCATCACCGCCAGCCACAATCCGCCGCACGACAACGGCTTCAAGGCCTACTTCGAGGACGGTGCGCAGGTCATCCCCCCCCACGACCGCAGCATCATTGCCGAGGTCAACGCCGTGCAGCTGGGCGAGCTCGGGCCCTTTCTGAACAAAAATCTTTCCCGCGTCATCGCCTTGAAACGTCCGGCCGACGACGCCTATCTCGTCGCCGCCTCCCGCTCGATCATCGATCACCGGATTTTTCCCCAGGCCAAACTCAAGGTCGTTTTCACCAACATCCACGGCACCGGCAATGTCGCCTCGACCCCGCTCATGCTCCATGCCCGGGTCGACGTGGTCGAGGTCGTCGAGCAGGTGGCCTTCGATCCGCGTTTTCCCACCGTCAAATCACCCAATCCGGAAAATCCCGAGGCGCTCGCCCTCGCCATTGCCACGGCCGACAAACGCGATTGCGACATCGTCCTCGCCACCGATCCCGACGCCGACCGCATGGGCGCGGCCGTCCGCGACCGGGAGGGGAAAATGCAGGTCCTGACCGGCAACCAGATTGGCGCCCTCCTCGCCGAATACCGCATTTCCAAATTCAAGGAGCAGGGCTGGCTGCCGCCCGAGGGCACGGAAAAGGCGGCCCTGATCAAGACCTTCGTCACCTCGCCGTTGCAGGACGCCATCGCCCGCGGCCACGGCCTGAAGGTGATCAACACCCTGACCGGCTTCAAATGGATTGCCGCCCGGCTCCGCCGTTACGAGGATGAACTGCAGGAGGCGATGCGCCTGCAGGAGCATATCGTCATCGACTACGATGCGACCCATCCGCGCAAGCGGGCCGAGCTGCTGATGCGCCACAGCACGTTCTTCGTCTTCGGCGACGAGGAGAGTTACGGCTACCTCGGCACGGACGCGGTCCGGGACAAGGACGGCAACGCCGCCTGCCTGATGTTCGCCGAAATGTGCGCCCAGCTGAAGATGCGGGGGATCACCGTGCCGGAGTTCCTCGACGAATTGTATTTGAAATATGGATACTTTTTGGAGGGCACGATCAACCTTTATTACGAGGGGGCGGCCGGCGCGGCCAAGATCAAGCGCATCCTCGACACCTACCGGGAAAGCCCCCCGGCGGCCTTCGGCCAGTTCCGGGTGGCGCGCTTCCAGGATTTCGGCCGGGAGCGGATCACCGATGCCGACGGCGTGACCGTGCCATCGCAGGACCTCTATTTCGTCACCCTGGCGAACAGCTACACCTTCGCCGCGCGCGGCAGCGGGACCGAGCCGAAGATGAAATTCTACCTTTTCGCCAACGAGAAGGCGGCCAATGCCTCCGGCCTGCCGGCGGCAAAGGCCCGGGCCAAGGAGACGCTCGAGGCCTTGAAGGCGCTGATCGAGCAGGACGCCAAGCGCCGGGCCGAAAGCTGAATCACGGTTTCGCGGCGGGTGCGAAGGTGGTGGTGAACGTCGCCTTGGTGCCGTCGGTCTCGAGATAAAAACTGTCCCGCCTCGCCGGCGCCACGTCGGGCGAATCGGCGTGCCAGAGCTTGAATTCGCCGGGCACGGCGAGGGTCACATGCAGCACGAGCGTCCCGTAATCGACGTCGAATTCGGCGCGATCGTGGAAGGTGGCGACCCGCGCGTCGCGCCAGTAACTGAATGGTTCGGGCCGGCCCCGGGCGAAATCCGGGTCAGGCTGGAAGCTTGCCGGCAGCCGCACCTTGCCCTGGAGGTGCAGGGCCAGCCCGAGCTTCTGCGGCCCGGCCTTGCTCTCGATCGTGGCGGTGTCGACCAGCCGGTCACCGTCGATCACCAGGGTGCGGCTGGCGCTGGCATCGTGCCGGTATTGCGGCTGCTCGGCGCTGACCCGCGCGGGCGCGAGCGAATAGGCCAGCAGCCGGCCGCGCATCGGCCAGTAAGGATCGATCTGCTCAATCACCCATTCCCGGCGCTCGCCATTCTCTCCCAGTTCCTCGCCCTCGCCATTGAGCAACGGCTCATTTTGGCCGAGGCCGCGGGTGTGGTAACCGAGATGCAGCGGCGAGCCGTAGCCGACCGTGCCTGGATCGTGCGTGATGTCAGTCTTGTCATAGTAGGCGCTGAAATTGAGCGCCTCCGCCTCGGTGTGCGAACGGGTGATCTGACCGTAATGAAAAAACACCTGCCAGTGGCCGCTTTTGAGAATCGCCATGCGGCTCGTCTCCAGATTGTGGCTGACGACGGGCGGAAGCACGACCGGGCGGGGCGAGGGCGGCGGCGGGTCGAGCAGCGTATCCCAGCTCTTCACGCCCGCCTCTCGTTCCAGTCCGACCGTGGTGGGAAAAACCCGGTAGACGGCGGAGTAAAGCATCGGGTTTGGCGCCCGGCCGATGGCGCCGCTGTCGGACGGATTGGGCACATGGCCGTCGGGGAAACGGTAGTAGGCCGGGGCGAGCATGAGATTTTCCACCTTGGTCATTTCTAGGCCGAAGTCGTCGGCCCGGCCGTAGATTCCCGCCTCGGTGAAAACGGAGGCGAGGGCCCGGACGACGCCGCCGGCGTAGCCGAAGGATTGCTCCACCCACAGCCAGTCGTCGGTGATGCCGTCGCTGACCTGGTGGCGGATGCCATGCGGGCCGTTGACCGCATGCTGCCACATGGCCTCGTCGCCGAAGAGCAGGGCCACCTGCGCCTCCGCGCTGCGGTGCCAGCAGGCAATGTTGTGGGTATTCTGATAGGTGGCGTTGATGACCGCGACCTCGGGAAGGAAGAAATCCTTGCGCCAGTGCTCGCGACGGGCCGGCGCGGCGTAATCGCCCAGGTAGCGCACGACGTGGGCATAGGTGATCAGGTTCGAAGCCTCCGTCAGCGTCTGCCAGAAAAGCCGGGCCCCGCCGCGCGCCGGCTTCCATTTGAGATAATTGTCGGTGTAGAAATCCATCTGTCCCGCCGCCCAGTCGGCGTAACGCTTCTCGCCGCTCAGCCGGTAAAGCTGGGCGGCGCGCTCCATCATCAGGACGTTCTTTTCGCGGAAGGCGCGAACCCAGGCGGCGAAGAGCTTGGGCGTAATGGCAACGTTCGGATCGGACGGACTGAAAAGATGATCCGTCTCCTCGCCCGGTATCTGGTCGGTGTAGACCAGGTGGGTGCCGTCTTTCGGGCTGACGAAATCGTGCGACCAGCCGGCGGCCCACTCGACCCGGTCATGACGCTTCGCCATCCAGGCGTCGACCGCGGCCCGCTCGCGCTTCAGCCAGTCGGCCCAGTCCGGATCGGAGGCCACGCGCTGGCGGGCGCCCTCCCAGTCTTCGCGGGCGGTGCGCCACGGGCGCCCCTGGGTGTCGTAAATCTTGAAGTCGGGAAACGTCGCGGCGGGTCCGCTCGGCGGAGTGTTTTGAGCCCGGACGGCGGGGGCCGAAGCCAGCCCGAGAGCGAGAAGCAGACGGAAAAAACGGGGCATTTCCATGCAAGACGACTTATCGGCCGGATTCGTTGCGCCGGAAATAAAAAGCCCCGCCGCACGGCGGGGCAAAATGCAGCCGGCTTGCGGCTCAGAGCAGGAGCAGGGCGGGCTTTTCCACCAGTTCGCGCAGAGCGTTGAGAAACTGGGCGCCGGTGGCGCCGTCGACCACCCGATGGTCGCAGGAAAGGGTAAGAGACATGCGCTGGCCGGCGACGATGGCGCCATCCTTGACCACCGGTTTTGCCACTGTCGTGCCGACGGCGAGGATGGCGGCGTTGGGCGGATTGATGATCGCGCTGAAACGATCGATGCCCATCATGCCGAGATTGGAGACGCAGAAGGTGCCGCCCGTGAACTGCTCGGGCTTGAGTTTTTTCTCCTTGGCCAGCTGGGCGAGCTGCTTGGCCTCAGTGTTGATGGCGAGCAGGCTTTTCGCCTGGGTGTCGCGGATGACGGGGGTGATCAGCCCGTCATCGATCGCCACCGCGAAGGAGACATGGGCGGCGCTGTGACGGCGGATGGCGCCCTGTCCGCCATTGCCTTCCCAGGAGCAGTTGACCGCCGGCACGCGGCAAAGCGCCTCGGCGCTGGCTTTAAGGATGAAGTCGTTGACCGAGAGTTTGACGTTATCCTTTTCCAGCGAGGCGTTGAGCCGGGAGCGCAAGTCGAGCAGCGGGCCGGCGTCGACTTCGATCTCGAGATAAAAATGGGGAATCTGCGACTTGGCCTCGACCAGGCGCCGGGCAATGGTCGCGCGAATGTTCGAGACCGGGACAAGTTGTTCGTCCTGGACCGGTCCGCTGTGCAGGCGGCCGGGCGGGGATTTTTCCGCGGCGAGAACGTCGGCGCGGAGGATGCGTCCGCCCGGGCCGCTGCCGGTGAGATGGGCCGGGTCGAGGCCTTTTTCCTGCGCGAGTTTTTTCGCCAGCGGCGAGATCTTGATCCGGCCGGTGAGGGAGGCGAGTTTCGGCGCGGGCGCGGCCGCCGGGGCCGGCTT
>DASRHD010000082.1:0-14638 GCA_035650695.1 Opitutaceae bacterium | reverse complement strand
GGTCCCGGACGTAATCGGTGAAAGGCCGGTCCTTGATGGGGATGAGCTCGGCCGTCGCCCAGGCTACGACGAGGACGCTCAAAATGAGCTTCCAGAGGTTGCGTTTGAACATGACTGATTTGGGTTTAAACTGGGGTGCGCGCGGGCGCGGGGGTTATTTCTTTTCCTCGCCGGTCTTTTTCGTCACCGTCTGGATGAAGCCCTTGCCGACTTCGATCTTGGTGTTGTCGGCAATGCGGATGACGAAGCGGTCGGATTTGACGCTGGTGATGACGCCGTAGATGCCGCCATTGGTGATGATTTCATCGCCCACGCCGAGGGTGGTGAGCATTTTTTCATGCTCTTTCTGCTTCTTGCGCTGTGGGGCAATGAGAATGAAATAGAAGCCCACGAAGATGAGGCCGTACACCACGAACATCTGCCAGGGGATGCCGCCCTGCGGCTGGGCGGAGGTCGGCGCGGCGGGCGCAGCCGCTTGCGCGACAAATAAAAGGAGTGTTTTCGTCATTGCGTGTTGCTTGATTTGAAAAAAGAAAAGAGCCACTTAACTCAGTCTGGCTCGCAAATGGCAAGCCTAACCTCCGCCATCCCTCGTCCGCATTGAAAAACAAAGCCTCATCCGCCTGGTCCGTCGAGAAATCCGAAGAACTTTATGGCTTCAAACGCTGGGGCGCGGGCCATTACTCGGTGGATGCCGAGGGCTGCGTCTGCGTCCAGCCCTGCGCCGACGGCCGCACCATCCGCCTGCTCGACGTGATCAACGAGGCTCGCGGCATGGGGCTGCGCGCGCCCATGGTCATCCGTTTTCAGGACCTGATCCACCATCGCGTCGTCCAGCTCAACGAAATGTTCGCCAACGCCATCAAGCAGGAGGGCTACAAGGGCGAGTACCGCGGCGTTTTTCCCATCAAGGTCAACCAGCTCCGCGAGGTCGTCGATGAGATCATCGCCGCGGGCAAGGACTACAATTACGGCCTCGAGGCCGGCTCCAAGCCCGAGCTCATGATCGCCCTCGCCATGCATGAGGGCGCCCAGCGCCTCATCATCTGCAACGGCTACAAGGACCTCGACTACATCCGCCTCGCCCTCGTCGGCCGCAAGCTCGGCAAAAAGGTCATCCTCGTCGTCGAGCAGCTCTCCGAGCTCGACGACATCATCCGCCTCGCCGCCGAGACCGGGGTCAAGCCCATGATCGGCTTCCGCGCCAAGCTCCAGACCCGCGGCGAGGGCAAGTGGGCCATGTCCACCGGTGACAATGCCAAGTTCGGCCTCAACACCGCGGAAATTCTCTTTGCCTGTGAAAAGCTCAAAGCGGCCAAGCTCACCTCCGCCCTCCGCCTCGTCCATTTTCACATCGGCTCGCAGGTCCCCAACATCATCACGATCAAGAACGCCGTCATCGAGGCCAGCCGCTTCTACTGCCAGCTCGCGAAAATGGGCTTCCCCATGGGTTACCTCGACGTCGGCGGCGGCCTCGGCATCGACTACGACGGTTCGCGCACCAATTTCGAGTCGTCGATGAACTACTCGATGGAGGAGTACGCCCGCGACGTCGTCTTCAATGTCCGCGAGATCTGCCGTTCCGCCGACGTCCCCGACCCCGACATCGTCAGCGAGTCCGGCCGCGCCGTCGTCGGCCCCCACTCCATGCTCGTGGTCGAAGTCTTCGAGCGGATCAACAAGCGCGAGTCTCTCGGCCAGCAGCACAAGCCGGAGGAGACCCACAAGGTCGTCGACGACCTCGCCGTCCTGCTCAAGAACAAGGCCAGGCTCGGCCTGCTCGAGCGTTTCCACGACGCGCTCCAGAAAAAAGAAGAGGCCTTTTCGCTCTTCAACCTCGGCTACCTCGATCTGGAAAACCGCGCCGCCGCCGAGCAGATTTTCTGGCAGATCTGCGAGCAGATCGCGAAGGAGAATCGCAAGGCCGGCTACCAGCCGGAGGAACTTCACGACCTCGACGCCCTCCTCGCCGACCAGTACGTCTGCAATTTTTCCGTCTTCCAATCCCTCCTCGATCACTGGGCGCTGAAGCAGCTCTTCCCCATCGCCCCGCTCCACCGCCTCGACGAAAAGCCCAACGTCAACGCCGTCCTCGTCGACATCACCTGCGATTCCGACGGCAAGATCGGCAGCTTCATCGACCTCCAGGACGTCAAGGACTACATCAAGCTCCATCCGCTCAACGGCAAACCCTACTACCTCGGCATTTTTCTCACCGGCGCCTACCAGGACATCATGGGCGACCTCCACAACCTCTTCGGCCGCGTCAACGAGGTCCACGTCTTCCTCGAGGAGGACGAACCCAACGGATTCTACATCGAGGAGGCGCTGAGTGGCAGCCGCATGGCCGACGTGATCGAAGGCGTGCAATACCAGCAGGAGGAGCTCTGCCGCCGGATGAAGACCCAGATCGACCACGCCACGCGCAAGGACATGGTCAAGCCCCGCGAAGGCGTCCGCCTGCTCGAACTCTACGAAAGCCAGATGCTCAACAAGACCTACCTCAACATCGAGACCAAGAACGGGCGGAAGAAGAAGGCGTGAAATCTAGAATGTTCTTCATCTCGGTAGAAATCAGCCCGTGCGCCAAGAAAATCCACAAGAGATGCAGTATATAAGCTCGGTATGGAGCTACAAATGGAAGGCCGTACTAGAGGCCCAGAAAGACGTCCTTAATTGGTTATTTGCGGTAAATGCTGGTGGCGCTGCGGGAACGTTAGCCTACGCCTCTGCAAAAGAATCAACACTGCCTCTCGTCTTCTCCCTTTATTTCTTTTCATCCGCCGTAATCCTAATGATCGGCTATGCTGCGCTTTATTATTATTCAGAATCTAGAATGTTTTATTGCTTCAAAAATGACGTCATGGATTTTAGAAACGATAAATTTAATATAGATGAAGTCATTAAACGAGAAAACACGCGCCCCGATAAATATCAATTCTGTGAATATCTAGCTTGGCTATCTGCGTTAGCTGGAGGCTTGGGCATCGTTTTCGCCGCATTCGCAATTTTGTGAAACCCATCATCTACCTCCTGATTGCGATAGGATGCGCACTTCTCGTCGCGTTTTGGGCCTGGGCGCTTGCAAGCGGTGTAAATCCGTTAGGCATCACACTTGCGATCCTTTTCACAATATTTTTGTGCATAGTTAGTTCCACTATTTTAACAAAAATAATAAAGGATGACGGTTTGCTCTCAATTGGCGAAATTGCACCTACAATTAACACCATAGCAATTGCGTCCTCAATAATCGGTATGTGCGTTCTAATTCTAGAATATATGCCCGCTGGCAGAAGCGGAGGGCACGGAAGCCATATTGATCGCAGATATTCTCAACTTTTTTTTGCGATAACGGCTTATCTGCTTATTTTTCCATTCCTCAGCAGTCGAAAATTACGATGAAGTCCCGCCTCTTTCTCGCGGCGGTGTTTCTGGTCATCGGGCTCGCGGCCGGATGGATGACGTGGCTGATGTGGCGGGCGGACGAGGACGCCAAGTGGCTTTTCGGCGTGTTCGCCGCGTTTTTCCTCCTCCTCGCCGCCGCGCCATTCCTGCCCGCGCCGAAAAAGAAAAAAGCCGAGTCCATCGGCACCCGCTTCGTTCCGGCCTGGCAGATGGAGGGCATGATCCTGCTGGCGATCGTGCTCGTGGCCCTTGCCGTGATCCTTCCGCATTGCGTCCACCCGGTGAAATAAGATGGAAACGTTCCACGCCGTCGCCCGCCCGGCGAAATCATTTTCCTTCCACGCTTCAACTCATGCACAACGTACCCGAACCGATTGTCACTGAAGCCCGCGCTAAACTCGTGTGGGGCGAACCACCCGCGAAAGTGCTGGCTTATTTGCGCGAAAAAAACCTGGGCGACAAGGATGCCATGGAAGCGCTGCGGGAACTGCTCGCAGAGAACGCACAAGACCGGCGCCGCGACGGTTTTAAAAAAATTCTGGGCGGCGCCTTCCTGATTCTGCTGCCAATCGGCTACTATTTGCTGGCGCGAACCGTCGGCTTCATCCAGTTGAAGCTGTTTTCCATTTTGATCCTGCTCGGGATCATCGGCATCTGGCGCTGCCTCGACGGCATCTTTATGATCCTGCGGCCCAATACCGGAGCCAAAGCAGGACTCTGATCACTTCGCCCATCACCCGGCTGGCTCATTCGCCGAGGCGCGCGCGAGAATCAGTGCAGAAACCCGCCGGCCCGGAGAATTCCGATCACCCCGACCATGATCCAGAATACATTCAAGAAAATGTAGGCCGCGTCCCTTTTCAGCAGGGAGCACCACGAAAGGATCACGGCGTCGGTGGTGTTGAAGATCCAGACGAACATGAACGGACTGTGCGGCCCAAGCCAGCTGACCAGGCTGAAGCTGAAGATTCTCATAAGCACGCCGATCATTTCGATGATCTTGATGCGTCCGATGATGAGTTGATTGATTCCATTCATGGGGTGGCAAGAGAGGGCTGCGGTTGAGAGGCAAAACAGGCTGGCGGACCCCACCATGCCTTGCCAAGAAAATGGCAAAACCGGCCTCCAGGTTCTAAAAAATACGCCGATCGGGTCTGCGTCCCGAACGTTGCCAAAAAATTCCACGCCTGTTCTTTTTGTTACTTCGCCGCAGCGAGAGCAGCCGCCCGCTGGCGGGCCTTCTCGACCACTTCCCGGATGGCCGCAACCACCGCGGCAGGTTGATCGAGCGGGATAAGGTGGCTGCTTTTTTCGACGGTGATGTGCGTGCTGTCCGCACAGCGGGAGGCCAGTTCGTTTTGGCATTCCACCCAGAGCGCTTTCCACCGGGCGAAATCCTCGGCGGAGATGGTCGGCGGTGGATTGTTTCCCATGTCACCGGCCGTGAGCACAACCAGCGGAACCTGGGGCAGGGTCTTTGCTTCGCGGAATTGCGTTACACAGTCTTCAAACGTGATGGATTCGCCGTAACACGCCTCCCAATACGTGGTGCGCAGCCGGCACGACCGGTCGACCGCTTGCATGGCAACCGGAAGCCGTCGATTCGTGGGCGGATAGAAAAGACGGAGAATGCCGAGCCGGCTCCAGATTCGTCTGGATTTCAGTTCTGGCAGGTGATCATACATCATTTTCAGCATGGATTCAGGCATCCGCGCGAACTGATCCTCGTGGGACGAATCCACCAAAACCAGGCCTGCAACTTCCTGGGGATACTCGTGCGCAAACAGGCGGACGTTGAGCCCACCAAAGGAATGGCCCACCAAGACGTAGGGTCCGGGAATGCCCGCGTTCGTCAGCAGCGTGTGCAGCTCCTGCACAATCTGGCGGTTAGTCCGTGGAAACGGGCTTGGCTCGCTCCATCCTGTGCCGGCGCGATCGTAGGAACAGACCCGGGCAAATTTCGCCACCTCGGGCTGAACCAGACACCAGTTGATCGAACAATCGCCCAGTCCCGCATCGAGGATCACGGTCGGTCCGCCTTCGCCTGTTGTATTGATGTGCAAATGATAGCCACCGATATCGACGAGCTTTCCAGGCGGCGGAAACTGTCGAGCGTCGTGAGCAGTGGCGATGGCCTGATAGGTCAGGGCCGCCGCCACTGTCACCGCAATCAGCGCAACCAGTGCCAATAATCCGCGTACGATCCAACGCCAAAGCGCATGCCGCGGTCCCGGTTCCGTTGCCGGCGAATCCGTTTGTTCGTTCATAAGACATTTCGAGCGCGTACAGGTCGCTCAACGAGGGTGAAGACTGGCTGTCTCGATGCATAACGCCCGCATCATCCTGCCGCAGAGTCAATCCTTTGCCTTTTCCGGACCGCGCGGCCGTGTGAATTATCCGCTTGCGAGTTGCCCCGAAAAACCGGGCATGATTGCTTTTTTCAGCCATGTCCCATTCCTCGCGCTTTCTTCCGCCCCTCGCTTTCCTTATTTTCACGCTGGCCGCCTTCCCCGCTCTCGCTGGCGAGCGCCTCATCCTCAATTTCAATCCCGACTGGAAATTTGTCCGGGCCGACCCGCCCGGCGGAGCCGCCGCCCCCGATTTCGACGACCATGACTGGACGGTCGTCTCCGCGCCGCATACGTACAATGACACGGACACGTTCGACGACTGGTCCCTTCCCGGCCATCGCGGCGAGCAGAACCAGTGGGGCGGCCGCACCTGGTATCGCAAGACCTTCACCCTGCCCGAGTCATTCAAGGGCAAAAAAGTTTTCATCGAATTCCAGGCGGTGCGCCAGGTCGCGGAGGTTTATCTCAATGGCCGCCTGCTCGGCGTGAGCAAGACCGGCTTCATTCCGTTCGGTTTCGACCTTACGCCTTATTTGCGTTTCGGCACGCCCAACGTCCTCGCGGTGATGTGCGACAACCGCTTCATGAAAGATCCGATGGATCCGAAGTTGCCGCCACAGGCCGCCACGACGGACGCGACCCATCCGAACCTCGGCCAGCTCTCGGCCAAAGTGAACAAATCCATTCCCGAGGACGTCGATCAGATCCGCGCCGATCAGATTCCCTGGAATAATCCGCACTGGCATCCCGCGCACGGCGGCATTTACCGCAACGTCCGGCTCTACGTCACCGATCCCCTGCACATTTCCCTGCCGCTCTACAGCTTTCTCCAGACCGCCGGACCCTACGTCTACGCGACCGACATCTCGGCCGGCTCCGCCAGCCTCCACGTTGAGGTTCCGATCCAAAACGAACGCGCTGCCGATGCCGACGTCGCGCTCCATGTCGAGGTGCTCGATGCCGACGGCAAGACCGTGCTCGCACTCGACCGCGGCGGACATATCGCCGCAGGCGCCCATGACGAGTTCGACGTCGCCGGTGACATCCCTCATCCGCGCCTCTGGGAGCCGGATTATCCCTATCTCTATCGCGTGGTCTGCTCGCTGCGCGCCAGCGGGGAGATCGTCGACTCGCAGGAAATCCCGTATGGCATCCGCACTGTGCGCTGGGATGCGCAGACGGGTTTCTATATTAACGGCCATCATGTGAAGCTCCACGGCTGGGGCCAGAAGCCCACCGACGAATGGCCGGGGCTTGGTGCGGCTCAGCCCGACTGGATGCATTTCTACACGCTGGAACTGATGAAGGAGGCGGGCGGCAACTGGGTCCGCTGGGGCCACTGCGCGTCCGGCGAGACGATGATCGAGGCCGGCGATCGGCTCGGCATCATGGCCGAACAGCCCGGCCTCGACGGTGAATCCGACACGGTCGGCGCCGCCTGGAAAATCCGTGCTGCCGGCTGGCGCGACATGATCATTTATTTCCGCAACCATCCCTCGATCATGATCTGGGAGGGCGGTAACCAGAAGGTCACCCGTGAGCACGCCCAGGAATTGCGCGGCATCATGGACAAGTACGATCCTCACGGCGGCCGGGCCTACGCCCACCGCCGCGCCGACCAGGTCGACGCGGAATACATGGATGTCGGCATCGGCACCGAGGGCGGCCGTGAGATCGGCAGCCTGCCGGTCGTCGAAGGCGAATACGACCGCGAGGAATCACCGCGCCGCGTCTGGGACAATTACTCGCCGCCCAACTTCGGCTATCCTGAGGCCAAGGGCCAGACCTACGACCTCACCTCCGAGGAATACGCGGTCAACGAGGTCGGACAATATGTCCGCAAAATCGGCGCGCCCAATCATTGCGGCGGCGCGAACTGGATTTTCTCCGATTCCACCAGCGGCGGACGCGACGCCGCCGAGGTCGCCCGCGCCGGCGGTGAGGTGGATGGCGTCCGCCTGCCCAAGGAGGCCTACTACGTCTGCCAGACGATGTTCCGCGCCGATCCGCAGGTGCACATCATCGGTCATTGGACCTATCCCGCCGGCACCAGGAAAACCGTCTACGTCGCCTCGAACGGCGATGACGTCGAATTATTCGTGAACGGCAAGTCACTCGGCCATGGCAAAGTTTCCGATCGTTACCTTTTCACATTTCCTGACGTCGCCTGGGAGCCGGGCGAAATCAAGGCCGTCGCCTCTCTTGGCGGCAAAGTCATCGCCAGCGACGCCAAGCATACCGTGGGTCCGCCGGTCGCGCTCCGCCTCACGCCCATTCTCGGTCCGGGCGGCCTCCGCGCCAACGGCTCGGATGTGGCGCTGATCGACGTTGAGGCGGTCGACGCACATGGCGACCGGTGCCCGACGTTCCAGCAACGGGTCGACTTTGCGACAGAAGGGCCCGGCGTCTGGCGCGGCGGTTACAACAGTGGAAAAATTCATTCGATCAACAATTCCTATCTCGATTTGGAGTGCGGCATCAACCGCGTCGCCATCCGTTCCACCCTTACGGCCGGCGCCATCACCGTCCGCGCCCGCTGCGCCGAACTCAAAGCTGCCAGCGTGACGTTCCGTTCTGCGCCTGTGACGGTGACAGGCGGCTATAGTGCGGAAATGCCCGCCACGCCCGACCTGCCTCCCCTCCTGGCGCCTTCCGCCGCGCTTCAGTCCGCTTGGGCGGATATCGGTCAAACGGGATCCTCCTCGAAGCCGCGCGGCCCGGTCATGCTCGGCCGTTTCACCACATCATTCTCTTACTCCGGTCCGACCGGCATCGTCCATCTCGAGCAAAATGCGCAGAACGGGAAAAATATTTACGTCGACCGCGACTATTCCTTCATCGATTTGCCGCCGGAGCTCGCCGGCGCCGACTGGATCCAAGCGGCGGACGCCGATGCCTTTTACAGTGCCGTCGATTTCATCCAGATCGCGGTGCCGGCCGGGACGGCAGTGCTCGCAGCTCATGACGACCGCCTGCCTCCGCCGGCCTGGTTGATAAGCCAGTTCCAGCCGACCAGCCTTTCGCTTATGGTCAACGGCCACCAGATGAAAATCTACCAGCACCGCGCCGAGCACGAGGAGAGCCTCACCCTTGGTCCCAATACCGACGATCCTACCGTCAAGACCGGCGGTCAGATGTACGTTGTTTTCATGCGTGCATCACCGTAACAGATGCCCGCCAATTATTCCCACCGCCATATCACGGCCTTGATGATCCTGGCCGCCGTGGCCGTTTACTTATCGGTTGCCAGCACCTACGTCGAGAATGGGGAGGTCAATGCCGACGAGGGCTTCTATGCCTATGCCTCCTATGCGGCGATGCACGGGCAAATTCCGTATCGTGATTTCGCCTTCACGCAAATGCCGCTTCTGCCTTATCTGCAGGGGCCCATCATGTCGGTGGTGGGGTTCGGCATTCGCCAGCAGCGCTGGATTAATCTCGGTTTCAGCGTTCTGGCGGTGACGATCGGCATGGCCCTCTGGTACCGGTCCCGCCTGCACCCGCTCGCTTGCGGAGCACTGCTTCTGGTTTGGTGTCTCTGCCGGCCGGTAGTATATTATGATACGGTTGGAAAAACCTACGCCGTGTCCATGCTGCTGCTGCTGGCCGCGGGAGGATGCCTATCCTTAACCATTTCACCCCGGCTGAAACTGTGCCTGCTTTCCCTGTTCGGCGTTCTCGTCGTCGGCTGCCGGCTGACCACCGCGCCCTCCATCCTCATTTTATGGTTGGGTCTTGTGGTGATGCATCGAAAAGAACTTTCGTGGGTTTCCCTGATCGGCGTTCCCCTCCTGTTTACCCTGATTTTGCTCGGCCCATTTTTTTATTTCAGTCCCTCTAGTTTTATATTCTGGAATTGGTCTTACCATCTGCAAAGCGTTTATGAGGCTCACCGATGGTGGATCCTATCGAAGTCGTTTAAGATGGCTCCAGGCGTGGCCCTGCTCGGGCTTGTCGGCATCGGCCTATTGGTGGCGAAGCGCGGCACGGCTGGCGTGGCCGGCGGATGCCTTTTTTTGGCCGGTATCATCGGCTGGCTGTTCAATGTCGGTTCGCCCGGAATTTATGCGGAATATGGCGTTCCCTATCTCACCTTGATCCTGGTGGGAAGCGGCTTGCTGTTGAGTCAGACCTCTTGGTCGGCTATCAAGCTGGCGGCGGTTTGTGTCGGGGCACTGGCCCTTACCCCGGCGGGATCAACCGACGAACAAATCATAGGCAATAAATACCTCGATCTGCTGGATCATACCGCCGCTTATATACAAAGTTGCACAAAGCCCGGTGACGTGGTGTTAACCTCCATGCCGGAAGTTGCCCTGGCGGCAAACCGTCCGATCTTTCCCGGGCTGGAAATGGGCAAGTTCGGTTTGACCGCGGAGATGGATGACGGGGCAGCGGAGGCCAAAAGAATCATCACCTTTGAGCAATTAATTTCGGCCGTCGACCATCAGTCCGCCCCGGTCATCGTTTTATCGAACTTCCATCGCTGGAATTTTAGTTGGTCTGTCCCCAGCTTGAAAATATTTACAACCGACTTTTATCAAAGGTTCTCAAAAACGCTTTTTCAGCACTATGACTGCGTGGGGAAGAACCGGTATTTTCTCATCTTCCGGGTTCATGATCCCAATATCAAACCAATCCCTCTCGACATAAAAGACATGTAATTACCGCCATTCGTGCCGCGGGTAGCGGCGGGAGAGTTCGGCCTTCACCTTGGGATACATGTCGCGCCAGAAAGTGGTCAGGTCGTCGGTTACCTGGATCGGACGCTGATTAGGCGCAAGTACTTCGATTTTCACCGGCACCCGGCCGTGACCGAGGGTGAACTTCCCCTCCACGCCGTAAAGTTCCTGGATGCGCGCGCTCAGCACCGGCGGCCCCTCCTTGTTGTAAGTGAGGCGTGAGCGCCGGCCGTTGGCCATGGTCAACCGTTCCGGCAGATAATCGTCGATCACGGCCAGCTGCTCGGCCGTCAGCCAGTCGCGCAGGACCGGCATCACTTCCTTTTTCATCACCCCGCGCGCGCTCGTCTCGCCGTAACAAATTTGCTCGATCAGCGTGGCGCGGTCCGCCTCGGTGATCGGATTTACTTCCAGTTCGGGAAACCACTCCGCCAGACGGTTCACGCGGACGATCCACTGTTCGACGCTCTCATCCCACGCCTCGATCTTGATCCGCCCCGCCAGGACCTCGCGAGTGAGCAGGGCCGCGGCCTCGTCGGAAAAAACATCCTCGCTGCCCGCCCTGGCCTCCAGCACCAGGTCACGGAAACGCCGTTCGCGCCGCGCGACCACGCGTTTCGCCTGCTCGTCGTAAACCACGCCCTGCGCCATCCGGTAGTCGTCCGGAAAAAGCTCCTTCAACCATTCCTCATCGATCGCCGTGGCCAGGCTGAGCAGAACGTTGACCTCGCCGCCCCGGCCCTCGACTTCGCTGACCTCCGCCGCGACCAGCAGCGGTGCCTTGTGGATGGCGCTCTCGCGGGCGAGCACGCCGCGCCGGTGGTGCACGAGTTCGCAGCGCAACGTGCCGGCATCGAGCCGCCGTGCCACATGGTCGGAAAAACCGGCGAGAACGCATTTGCGCACGGCCGCGCCGTCCACCCGCCGTTCCGTGATATCGAGACCTTCCCGGCCGGCAATTTCCAAAAATTGCTCGAAGAGCGGCCCGACCTGCCGCGCCGCCTGGGCGTGAATGCCGAGCCGCCGGCAAGCGTCGAGATTGTAATTGTTTTTATCGGCGTAGCGCCAGGCGCGCATGAGCAGGAAAAAATCGCTCTCATGCTCCTCGCCGAGGAGATCCTCGCGCGCCTCACCGACTTCCTTCGGCCCGCCGCGAAGGAGAAAATTCCGTCCCTGGGTCAGCGCGGCCATGAGCGCGACCGGACGCACGCAACCGCGCGTGTCCGCCTCGAGCAGCATGCGGGCGTAGCGCGGATGCACCGGAAAACGCAGCATCTTCCGTCCGGTTGCGGTGACGGATTTTTTCTCGCCCGCAATTGCACCGAGATCGGCCAACAGCGTCTCGGCGCGCTCCAGCGCGCGCGGGTCCGGTTTCTCCAGCCAGGGAAATCCGGTCACGTCGTCGATGCCGCTGGCCTTGAGCGTGAGCACGACCTCGGCGAGGTCGAGGCGTTTCACCTCCGGCAGTTCCTGCGCCGGTCGGTGTCCGTGCTCGCGTTCCGTCCACAGGCGCACGCAGACGCCGGGCGCGGTGCGGCCGGCCCGCCCGGCGCGCTGGTCGGCGCTGGCCGCGGAAATTTTCTCGATCAGCAGGGTGTTGATGCCGCGATGCGGATCGTAGCGGGCCATGCGGGCCAGCCCGCAGTCGATCACGGTCGTGACGCCGTCGATGGTCAGCGACGTTTCGGCGACATTGGTCGAGACGATGATCTTGCGCGAATCATAGCGTGCCACCGCCCGGTCCTGCGCCTCGGGCGGAAGCTCGCCATGGAGCGGAAATGAAATGAAATCGCGGAGCGTACGCTCGCCCTGCACCGCCTGGACCGTACGGCTGATCTCATAGGCGCCGGGCATGAAAACAAGCAGGTCGCCCGTCGTCTGTGCGGCGATCCGCACGCATTCGCGCGCCGCCACGTCCCAGACCGGCTCCCGCTCGAAATCGACCGTCTTGGGCAGGTATTCGATCTTCACCGGAAAGCTGCGGCCCTGCGAGGTGAGCGTCTCGCAGGGGGCGAGGTATCCTTGCAGCGCCGCGGCATCGAGCGTCGCCGACATGACGATGATTTTGAGGTCGGGCCGCGTGGACTGCTGGATCTGCAATGCGCGCGCGAGCGAGATGTCGCCATAGAGATGCCGCTCGTGAAATTCGTCGAAAACCACCGCGTTGACGCCGCGCAGCGCGGCATCGAACGACATTTGCCGGAGCAGAATGCCTTCAGTGACAAAACGGATGCGGGTCCGCTCGCTCACCCGCGATTCGAGGCGGATCTGGTAACCGACCGTCTCGCCGAGCGGTCCGCCCACCTCCTCAGCCACGCGCTTGGCGAGCAGACGTGCCGCCAGCCGCCGCGGCTGCAACACCACGATTTCGCCGCGCTCGCCGAGCAGGCCATGCCGCAGCAGCATCTGCGGAATCTGGGTTGATTTACCCGAGCCGGTCGGCGCCTGGACAATGAGCCGGCCCGACGCGCGCAGGGCGGCGACGACGGCAGACTCGAGTTCATAGATGGGCAGATCGCGCGAAGGCATGAAACCCACCAGCGTCCGGTTCGCACCGCCGGTGGCAAGTCTGGGAATAACCCGCGCGTAAAACTACTCGCAAGTTATTCACATCACCCCGAGCCGTGAACAAGTTGTGAAGAAGAAAACCTTCCGTTCTTCCGCTCCCTCTCGCAACGTCGTGGCGTTCCTTGATAGAACAGTCGCAGCGCGGCGGCCTGAAAAACCCGCCGAAGGCACGACTGGGATAATCCCGGGCGACCGGGGAAAGATTGACCACAGCTGGTGCGGGCAATCCCTTCCGACGCGCGCAAGCGCGTTTCCGGCAGGCAAATATCACCAGTTCCTCTGGACGGTGTCGTGACCGTTCAGTTCACACACGAGTAGGAGCTGTGCGACGAGCCGCGATCAGAAACCGCGTGCGAGCCGAGTCAGGCCCACAGGACGTTTCGACCTGTGCGCCGACGCAGTTACCCAGAGGGTTATGGTTGCTACTGCGCAGACCAGAACGCAGCCGCGTTTCCCGGCGGGCCGACCCCGCCAAAAGGTTCCAGCCTTCGCAGGCTTGGGGCGCGCAACGGAAACGAGGCGGCGGGGAGCGAACGGGCCAGGCAAAGCCCGCCAAACCTCCTCAACAGGGCGGTGCGAAAAACCGCATCACCCTACTGCAAGCCCAAAGCGACCTGAGAGTTAAGAGGTCAGACCCGTAGTGCGGGGCCAACGCCCGGTCAAAAGCCGGGGCCGTCCCCGCGACAAAGGTGCCGACGCGAATCACGTCTTTGCAGGCGTGTCTGCACCCCGTCCGGCGTGTCCGCCACTGGCAAGTGGTGGCCGAACCGGGCGAAGAGGCCTCACTCGATAGACCGCAGCCGGCAACGGCCGCGGCGATCCCGCCATGAGATCGAAAACTTCGCATGCCGCGGAGAGTGGCGTCGGGGAGCACACGGCCCGCGAAAGCGAGGCGCCCAACAGTGTGCGACCGGGAAAGAGCGCGTGGCGAACGCCGACCCCCAAGTTTGGCCCCGGGACCGCGAGGTTCCGGGGCCTTCTTGTTTCCAAACCGAAAGAAAACCGCCGTTGCCGGGGAATCAATTCGGTCCCGCCGGCACGGGAAAATCCAGCGTCACCACCACCGGCCGGTGATCGCTCGCCGCCGCCGTCTCCGGCGAATCGAAAATTCTCGCCCGTCCTCCCCGCACCGCGGCGCGCAACGCCGGCGAAACCAGGATATGGTCGAGGGCGGAATAAACCTGCTCCTTGGCGTAGAATTCGGTCCAGACCTCGCCGTGCGCATCGACCGCCGGCAGAACGAACGCCGCGTCGGTCGCTCCGCGCCGCAGAAAATACTGCACCGGCTTGCCCGCCGTGCCTTCATTGAAATCGCCGACGATAAGAAAACGTGCCGTCGCCGGCACAGGGAACTTTTTCAGGATGGCATTGCGGATGGCCGTGGCCTCCCCCGCCCGGGCCCGGGCCGAGAACATATCGTCAGCACGCTCGGTAAAACGGCTTTTCAGGTGCAACGCCCACACCGTGATTTCGCCATCGACCGTGGCAAATGTCGCTTCGAGCACGCCGCGCCGGACTTTTTCCCGGCCGCCGAAATAGGGAAAATCCAAATCGACATGCGGCGTGGCCGATTTCCACGGACGTTTGGACAACAGCGCCACATGCCGGTCCGGATCCGGCCCGTCGAGAAGA
>DASRHD010000081.1:0-4532 GCA_035650695.1 Opitutaceae bacterium | reverse complement strand
AAAAGTTGCCCCCTTTTCCCGGCCAGCCCTAGCATCCGGGGCCATGCTTTCGCAGAAATCCAGCACCCAGTTAAAAATCATCGGCATTGAGGGCCTGAACGCAGACAGCATCCGCCAGCAGGTGGCCCACGGCGCCAAGTTTGTCATCTATAGTTACAACTTCTCGCTTGTGGTCATGAGCTTCAAGCGGGCCTCCAACGTTTATTTTGTCCGCGCCGGCCAGAGCCGCGTTCTCAAGGGGCTGCCCTTCACCTTGATTTCCCTTTTGTTCGGCTGGTGGGGCATTCCCCATGGCGTCATTTTCACCATCCAGACCCTGGCGACCAATCTCGGCGGCGGCCGGGATGTGACGGATGCCGTTGTCGCCTCCCTTCTGCCCGCCCCGGCGCCGGCTTCCGCGACGGCTACCTCCTCCACTTCCGCATCCCCGTCCGCCCCGCCTTCCGCGTCGCCCAAACCGTCCTTGTATGCGCTCGCCATCGGTGTCATCGCTGCGATTGCGGCGATTATCTACGCCGGCGTCTGCACCTACAAAGGACGGAATTTGCCGGTGGTCCTCGTTTCCGGCCTGCCTGAAGCCTACGACGTTTCGCTCAACGGCCAGACCTACCACCTGCGTTATCATGCGCCGCAGCTGCTCAACCTGCCCGAGGGGGCCTTCACCCTCCAGGCCAGACTGCCCGGCGGCCGAAAGGTGGACGAGCACCTCGCCTTTGCCACCGATTTTTTCTCGCGCCCGTTTCATCCCCGCGTCGCCGTGCTCAATCCCGACAAGGCCGCGGTCGTTTATATTGAAACGACGCAGTATCATCCGACCGGTTCGACCATCCCGGGCAAGGAGGAAAACGACTTCGACATCTATATCAACCAGACTGGATATTTTCTCGAACGGCCGGATTACGTTTTGGCAAATTTTCCCGCCACCATCAGCATGCCGGAAGGAACCGACAGCGTGAGTAAAACCCGCCTCGATGTTTTCCGCGATCTGGGGCCGGATGAGGCCGCGCCGCTGGTGGAAAAGAAGGCCGGTTATGCCTCGATGCGCGTCTATCTGGAAAATCTCGTGCGGCTGGATGCGAATGACGAGTCCGCCTTGGGCGAAATCATCACGGCGCTTCATCCGCCGGATGCGCTGGCCCTGCTGCAGGCCCGACTCGCCGAGCGGCCGGTGCATCTCGAGCTCCATCGCTATTACCAATCGTTGATGGAAAGCCAGCATTCGGACTTCGACCTCGCCGGCCAGTATCAGCGCTGGTCCGATGCCGAACCGGATAATGGTGACCTGGTTTACCTTCGGGCCCGATTGGTGGAAGACCGTGACACCGCCCGCCCGCTTTTCGAGCGCGCCCTGGCCGCTCCCCATTCCTGTCTCTACGCCGCGGTTGCCCTCGGCTCGGATGAGATCGTTGATGCGAATTTCCAACGCGGCCTGGACCTTCTTCTTCAGGCGGAAAATGGGGGAGTGCACAGCGAAACGCTGCAGCTGTACAAGCGTGCCGCCCTGCTCGGGCTGGGCCGGACCGAGGACGTGGCAAAGGCGGTCAAGGCCGAGCTGGCCGCCGCACCCCTCAATATCGAACTCTTTGCCGACCTCCTGCGCCTGGAGCAAAGCATGGCGCCCGACCGCACCGGTGGGGAACTGACCATCAAGCAATTCCTGGCCGAATTCCGCCAGCGTTACGGCAACCACGATGATCTCGCCAAGTTGGACAATTATCTGCATGCCTCCCTGGCCTACGGTGCCGGCGACGAGGCGGAATTTGCCCGCCGCGCCCGCCAGCTCACAGGTGCGGAAAATGCCTTTGAAAGCGCGGTCTCGCGCCGCGATCACGCCACCGCCGCGGCGGCGCTCGGCCACGCCGATAAAGCCTCGGCGCGTTACTATTGGATTCTCTATCTCACGGCCTGGAGCACCGGCGATCAGCCGGCGGCGGATGCCTATTTTCAAAAGGGCCTGGCCGCCCTGGAGAAAGAGGGCCGCCGCGGCCAGGAGCTGGCTCGGCGCATCCGGTCGGGCACGCCGGCCGACGAGGCCGAAATCCTGCGCACTTCGAATTATGTTTTGGACAATTGCGTGCTCTTCACCGCGCTCGGCCTGCACGCTCCCGCCCAGCGCGGCGTTTATTTCGAACGCGCCCGGCGCTTCGATGTCGATCCCTCCTTTCCGCACCTGCTGCTCCGATCGCTTCTTGCCACCAAGCCGACCCTGACCCAGGGCTGAGGCCCTTCCGGCCTCATTTCACTTCAGCAGCTCGCGCACGATCTGCTCCCACTCCGCACCCGCGCGCCCTCGAAAACCGGTCGGCCGGCCCGCGCATACCAGTAACCGGCGTTGCCCTCGTCGCCTTCCTTGCGGTGGAGATAGGCGTGGACCCACGCGCCGGCGCGCGACCCATCCTCTTGGGCACAGCCATGGGCCCGGTCCCAATCCCCCGCCGCGTCGTACCAGAGCGCGCTCAGGGCCGGCGTGAGGCCCGGCGGCGGCCCCGAAAGGTCCGCCAGCGAACGCTGAAAATCTGCAAATGACATTTGCCCCACCCTGGGCGGGTCGTTTTTAGTTTCAACGCCGCACTTAACCACATGCCCGCCACGCCCAAACCGCCGGCCGATGCCCTGCTCCAACGCCTCACCTGGGACGACCTCGACCTCGGCTATCTGCGCCGCCTCATTGAAATGGCACGCGATGAAGATCTGCACGGGCTGGGTTTGTGCGCGCGTCCGCACCGCACCGGCGACGTGTCGACCGCCAGCCTGGCGCGGACCGCGCCGCGCACTGGCACGGCGGATCTGGTCGCACGCGAACCGCTGGTCGTTTGTGGTCTGCCGCTCGTCCCCCTCATCCTTTCCGTCTACGGCGGGCGCGCCACCGCCCAGCTTCGCACGCGCGAAGGTGTTCGCCTGCCCGCCGGCGCCGTGCTCGCCACGCTTAGCGGCGATTCGCGCACCCTGCTCACCGCCGAGCGGGTGATGCTGAATTTTCTTCAACGCCTGAGTGGTGTGGCCGCGCAAACCCGCCGGTATGTCGAGGCGCTGGGGGCCTCGCGCACCCGACTGCTCGATACGCGCAAGACCACGCCCGGTTGGCGCATGCTCGAAAAATACGCCGTGGCCTGCGGCGGCGGCTGGAACTATCGTCTCGGCCTTTTCGACGGGGTCATGCTCAAGGACAACCATCTCGCGCTCCTCGGCGCGGCTGAAGGTCTCGCCGCCGCCGTCGCCTCCGCCCGGCGCGCCGCGCCCGAGCTGCCGGTCGAGATCGAGGTCGATTCGCTGAGGCAGATTCCGGGCGCCCTCGCCGCCGGCGCCGACGTCATCCTGCTCGACAATTTCACGCCGGCGCTGCTCCGCCGCGCCGTCGCCCGCATCGCCGGCCGCGCCTTTACCGAGGCCAGCGGCGGCATCACCCTGAAGAACCTGCCGCGCCTTGCCGGGCTCGGCCTCGATTTCATCTCCACCGGCGCGCTCGTCCACCACAGCGTCTGGGTCGACCTTGGCCTCGATTGGCGCCGCTGACATGCACACCGCGCCGGAAATCGTCATTCTCCGCGAATTGCTCGACCGGCCGGCCGGTTTCGTCTCCGGCAGCGCCCTCGCCCGCCGGCTGGGCATGAGCCGGGTCGGCGTCTGGACGCACATGGAAAAGCTCCGCGAGCAGGGCTTCGCCTTCACCGCCGTGCGCCGCCGCGGCTACCGGCTCGCCCGGCGGCCCGCCGCCCTCAACGCCGCCCTGATCGAGGCGCATCTGCGCCGGAGGGTCCGTGATTTCAGCCTGGTGTTCCTCGATGAGATCGACAGCACCAACAGCGAGGCGGAACGCCAGCTCGCCGCCGGCCGGCCGGCGCCGTTCGCCGTCCTCGCCCGCCGCCAGACCCATGGCCGCGGCCGTTTCGGACGCTCCTGGCATAGCGAGGCCAACGGCAATCTTTACGCCAGCTTTGCCTTCCGCCCCCGCCTTGAGCCGGCCCGGATGCAGACCTTCACCCTCTGGATGGGCGTCAATGTCTGCGAACTCGTGGCCAACTTCAGCTCGCTCTCGCCCGCCCTCAAATGGCCCAACGATCTTGTCTTCTCCGGACGCAAGGCCGGCGGGATGCTGACCGAGGCGCGCGTCGACGCCGACCAGATCCGCGATCTGGTTTTTGGTCTCGGCCTCAATGTCAACTGCCCCCGCGAGTCCTGGCCCCGCGGGCTGGCCGGTAGCGCCACCTCGCTCGCCGACGAAGCCGGCACCGCGCTCGACCTCAACCGGTTTGCCGCCGCTCTCATCGGCCGCGTCCTCCTCGCCTATACCGACTTCGTCGACGGCGACTACCGGAAGGATTTTGCCGATCGCTGGAACCGTTTCGACTCGCTGCGCGGGCGGCCGGTCTCGCTTCTCCAGGGCGAAAAAAAATTCTCCGGCACCGCCGCCGGCATCGACGACGAGGGCTCGCTCCTGCTCCGCACCGAGGCCGGCAAAACCCTCCGCTTCCGCGCCGGCGAAGTCACCGTGGAAAAAAGCGCGGAAACCAAGGCCGGAAAATGAAGGCAAA
>DASRHD010000080.1:0-8462 GCA_035650695.1 Opitutaceae bacterium | reverse complement strand
TTGTCGCTGGCCAGGAAAAACAGATGCTGGCCGTCGAGGTCACTCATGTAATCCGGAATGACCTGGAGGTAATCCTTGGTTTTGACCGCATCGCGGTTGTAGTGCACCTCCTCGAGCAGGCGGACGAGCGTGCGCGCTTCGACCGAAAGCTCATTGGGGGTGGTGAAGGTGCGGTCGGTGCGGGCAAAAGCCGAAGCAGAGAGGAGCGCGAGGGAAAAGAAAAAAAGCCTGCGGCTGAAGGCGAAAAATCGAGTCATTAGTGCAATGGGATGAGTATGCCGGGAAGATGTTGCAAAGGTAAAAAACAGATAATATGGAATGACGCGAATTCAAGGACGGCGCTCATTTGGAGGGATCAGTAAGCGGACGAGACGGCGCGTTTCCCCTAGGCGCCGGGTGTGCTCGGTCCAGAACACGGCCTCATCGCTGAAGCCGAGCCAGCGCGCCACCAAGGCCCGTTCTGGCGGCGTGGCGCCGAGCAGGCTGGAGGCGCGGTAACTGTCGCGCCGGACCATGATTTCGATCCGCTTGAGAAAATCATAATTGGAGAGAAGGGCGCGGGCGTCGTCGGCGGCGATCAGGCCGGCTCCGTCCGATTCGCGCAACACCCGGCGGGTCCCGGTGTGGCGGAGGCGCGGCAGGGTCGCGCCATGGCGCAGCTGCAGGCACTGCGCCAGAAACTCGAAATCGACCAGCCCGCCGGCACCGGTCTTGAAAGCCCGCTCCGGTGGCGTCACCGCATCGCGCTCCTTTTCGATCCGCGTCCGCATGGCCCATAATTCCGCCTCCTCAGTGGCGGAAAGGGGCGCTCGATAGAGCAACTCCTCAACAAAGGCGCGGAAACCGGCTGCCAGCTCGGGCGGCCCGGCCACGATTCGGGCCCGGGTCAGCAGCTGTTTTTCCCAAAATTGAGCCCCTCCGCCGGGGCGGTGATAAGCGCTCAGCGCCGCCGGGGCCACGACCTGCGGGCCGGCTTCACCGTGCGGACGAAGGCGCAAATCCAGCTCCCAGGCGGCGCCGAGAGGGCCGCCGTGACGCAGCCACGCGCGCAACGCCTGTACCGCCGGCGTCAGCCGCGGCGCCACCGCATCCGGCGCGATGAAAATCAGGTCGAGGTCGGAACCGAGGGTGAGCTCCGCGCCTCCATATTTGCCGAGGGCAACGACGAGCAGTTGCCCGCCATTTTCGATTCGGGCCAGCGCCTGTTGCAGGACCGCATCGGCCAGGCGGGTGAGGGTTTCCTCGAGCTGCTCGACGTTCAAAAAACCGAGCAATTCCCCGACGGCGGCCCGGATCTGCTCGGCCCGGACATAAAGCCACAGCCAATCGGCAAATTTTTCGCCGGCGGGCCCGGCGGAGAGCTCGGCGTCGAGATCCTTGGGGCTCTTTTGCTTGCGCAAGATCTCCGGCCGGAGCACCTCTTCGAAAATCTCCGGATGGGCGCAGAGCAATTCATGGATATAAGTACTCCGGTCAAAAAGGAGCGCGAGCACGCGGAAGAATTGCGGATTAGCCGCGCAGCTGTCGAAAAATCGCCGTCGCGGGCCGTAGCGCTCGGCAAAGCGGGCGAGCCGGCCGAGGGTCTCGAACGGACGCGCCAATTCCGCCATGACGCCATCGAATCCCGCTGCCAGATGCTGGAAGCGTGCGACCAGCTCGCGGTTGACCAGATGCCGGTGGTCGCCGCAGGCGAAAAGGCGGACGGCGGCGGCCGCCTCAGGCCCGGAGCCGGCGCCAAACCAGCGCTGCAGTCGTGTCGCCATCGCCGGAGGGACGGCTTCGGCCGTGAAAAAGGCCCACCACGCGTTGAATTCCGCATCAATTGCCTGCGTGGCAAAGCAATTTTCATACAGCGCATGCACCCGGTTTCGCATCCCCGCGAGGTCTTTTTCCAGCTCCTCGGCCGAGATGAAGCCCAGCGATTGCGCCAGATCGGAAAGTTCGGCCGGATCCGCGGGCAGCCGGTGGGTCTGCGCCTCTTCGCGCATTTGAATGCGGTGTTCGATGCGCCGCAGCCGCCAGTAAGCCTCCTTGAGGAAACGCCCATCGTCGCTTTCGAGCAGGCCGTAGCGTTCCAATTGGTCGAGGGCGACAGTGGTCGCGTGGGTTTGCAGAAACGGATAGCGCCCGGCGTGCAACAGCTGGAAGGCTTGAACAATGAATTCGATCTCGCGGATGCCGCCGCGCCCCGACTTCACATCGCGCGCAAGGGCGGCGGACCCGACAATTTCCCTTTCCGTTCGCGCTTTCATCGCCCCAATTTCCGCCAGCAGCGACGGCGGGGGGTGGCGCGGATAGCGAAACGCATGCAGCGTCTCGAGCAGCTCGCTGCCAAGGGCCAGATCACCCGCCACCGGCCGGGCCTTGAGCAGGGCCAGCCGCTCCCATGTCTGACCGGCGGCGGCGTAATAATTTTCCAAGGCCGTCAGCGAGGGTGCGATCGGGCCGTGCGTCCCTTCCGGTCGCAGGCGCGTATCGACCCGAAAAAGAAAACCATCCTCCGTCTGGGCGCCGAGCAGGGTGCTGATTGTTTCCGCCGCCTTGGCGAAAAACTCGGCGCTGGTCAGGGCCCCAATGCTGTCCCCGCGCCGGCACCGACCGTCGCCCTCGTAAAAAAAGATAAGATCGATGTCGGAGGAAAAATTAAGTTCCTCGCCGCCGAGTTTGCCCAAGGCCAGGACGCAGAAACGCGCGGGACGGTTGGTGGCATCGTCCCAGGGCGTTCCCGCGCGTGCTGTCCAGCGTTTCAAAGCGAGAAAATAGCATTCGCGCAGGCAGAACTCGGCCAGCCGGCTGAGTTCCTCCACGGTGTTTTTCTCCGTGGCGAGGCCGTTGACGCTGCGATAGGCGATGCGCAGCGACATCAGCCGCCGCCAGCGGCGCAGGCGGCCGAGATAGACCTCGTCATCGGCCAGATTTTCCGCCGGTCCGCTGCCGGCGAAAGAGCGCCATTCATCGAGCAGCGCCTGGTAGCGGAAATCGACCCCGCGGTTGCGCGGTTCCTCCAGCCAGAGGCAGTAGTCGGGATGGCGGCGCAGGGTCTGGGCGTAAAGCGGACTGGCGAGAGCGAGGCGCTCGAGGCGGTTCCAGCCCTCGGCCCCAAGGCGTGCCACCGGAAAATCCGGCTGATCGCGCAGCAACGACTCGCGGAAGGAAGGGCGCGCGGCGGGGTGGGGCAGTGCGCTCACGCGACGTGCTAGCGGCGGCTGAGCAGGTCCTTGGCCTCGTCGAGCACGCGCTTTTCCTCCGCGGTGAGGGCGCCGAATCCTTCGCTGTTGATCTTATCGAGGATGCGATCCACCTCGGCCCGGAGGTCGTTGCGGTTGCTAAGGTTGATATGATAGGCGGGCGGCCGGACGGCCCGCGGAGTTTTGCGCAGCCAGCGCGGCAGCTCAATCGCCGGCCGGGAAGCGGAAGCCAGACGGTATTTCAACCGATGCTCATAGAGAAAATAGAAGCCGACGGCAGCCGCCATGGCGCCGAGATTGGCGGCATGGCCGTTCCAGAAGGGCGAGGGCCGGCCGCGCAACTCATAAAATAGAAAACCGCAGACATCGACCGCCGCCCAGAGCATGGCGAGGTACTTCGGCCGCATGGTGACGGGAAAGATGAGAAAAATCCAAAAGGTGGATTTCTCATTGGCATTGAAACAACAGAAGAGGGCGAAAAGCCCGGCGATGCCCGTGATCGTGCCGAACAGCGGCCAGGAAACGCCGGCAAGGGAGGCGGCGCACCATGCCAGGCCGCCGGCCAGGACAAAGCCAAAATAAAGCAGGGCAAACCCCTTCTGGCCGAACCGCTCCACCACAAAATGGCCGAGGAAATACAGGCCGAGGAGGTTGAAAATCAGCGTGAAGAGTCCGCCGGTGACATCGGGGATACGCTGAAAATCCGAGGTGTTTTGCAGGAGATCATAGGTGAGCAGCGTCCAGATCTTGCCTGATTTCAGCGCAGGCAGCCAAAGCGCGAGATGCTGGTAAAGGAAAAGGGTGCCAAACCAGCGGACCGTGAGGTGCTCGAGAACAAAAACCGTACCGAGCGTCCACATCAGGCATTTCACCATATTGAATCCCGAATGGCCGCTGACCTCGCGCATATAATGACGGTCGGAAAGCATCTTTTGCGGAAATCTAGGAAACGTCGCCCGTAAACTCAAGCCGGCACCGCGTTTTCGGGCAAAATTTCCGACGAAATCCGCCGCCCCCGGCCCGGCCCGGTCGACCGCGGCGAGGGGTGTTTTCTAGTGGTCCTCCCCGCTTGACAGGGGCTTTGATTCGTCTTTGTTCGCCAGACTTATGGCTAACAAAGCGGACAAATGGCCGACCAACGCGGCGGGCAAATTCTATGTCGATCAGCAATGCATCGATTGCGATCTTTGCCGCGAGACCGCGCCAGGCTTTTTCACCCGGAACGACGACGGGGGATACTCTTTCGTCCACAAGCAACCGACGACGGAAGAAGAGACTGCGCTTTGCATGGAAGCCCTTGAGGGCTGCCCGGTCGAGGCGATCGGCAGCGACGGCGACAGCTGAGCCCGCCTTCTTCCGCCGGCCCGCGACCAATCGCGGGCTTTTTCGGACCCGCCGCGTTTGTTAATGTGATTTTATTTGCCCTTAACAAATCCTTGTTTTTCCGGCATCGGGCGGTTACGACTGGCGGCATGAGCACCCGGCCGGTTGTTTCATCCCTCCTCCGCCCATCGGCGGGGCGGCGGACATCCTCTGGCGACCGGCGGAACTGAATCATGCCCGTCGACTGCTTCCGCTCCTCTGCCCCGGCCGCGCCGCCTGTCCGCGGCGCCGACGCGCACGCGGCCGACCAGCGGCATGTCTGGCATCCTTTCACGCAAATGCAGGAATACCTCGGCCTGCCGCCGCTGGCGATCGCTTCCGGCCGCGGCGGCTGGCTGACCGACACCGAAGGCCTCACCTACCTCGACGGCAACGCCTCCATCTGGACGAACGTTCACGGCCACAACGATCCGGATCTCAATGCCGCGCTCCAGCGCCAGCTCAGCCAGGTAGCCCATTCGACCATGCTCGGTCTGACGCATCCCGCGGGAGCCCGGCTGGCCGCCGAGCTCGCCCGGCTTGCTCCGGCGGGGCTCGACCGGGTGTTCTTCAGCGACAACGGTGCCGGCGCGGTCGAGGTGGCATTGAAACTTTCATTTCAATACTGGCAGCTTGCCGGCCGGCCGGAGAAGCGCGGCGTGATCGGTCTCGCCGGCGGCTACCATGGCGACACCTTTGGCGCGATGGCGGCGGGTGACAGCGGATTTTTCCACGAGCGGTTCCGACCCTGGTGTTTTCCGGCGGAGCATTTTCCCGCGCCGCGCTGCCGAGAATGGGCGGGGACGGTGCGCGAGGCCGATGCCGCCGCCAGCCTGGCGGCGCTGCGCGCCTTACTCGCCGCCCGGGCGGAAGTCACCGCCTGCCTCATTCTCGAGCCGTCCGTGCAGGGCGCGGCCGGGATGCGGTTGCAGCCGCCCGGCTTTGTGCGCGACGTCGCCGCGCTCTGCCGCGCGCACGGGGTTCATTTGATTTTGGATGAAGTCTTCGTCGCCTTCGGCCGGCTCGGTTCGATGCTGGTCTGCACGGAGGAGGAGGTTGCGCCGGACTTCCTCTGTTTGGCGAAAGGACTTACCGCGGGCTACTTACCGCTGGCCGCGACCCTGGCCCGGGAGGAGATTTTTGCCGCGTTTCTCGGCACGTACGAAAGCCGGCGGGCTTTTTTTCACGGTCACACCTTCACCGGCAACCCGCTGGCCGCAGCCGTGGCCTTGGAGAATATCCGCAAGCTGCGCGCGCTCATTGCCGATGGCGTGTTGCGTCGGCGGAGCGCTCATTTTGGCCGCCGCCTGGACGAGGCGTTCTCCGCGCATCCGCACGTTCGGGAAATCCGCCAGCGCGGCTTTGCTGCGGCGCTTGATCTTGCACCCGATCGCGATTCGCCGGCGGATTTTCCGGCCGCGCAACGGATCGGTCTGAAGATTTGCCTTTGCGCCCGCGAGCACGGCCTGCTCCTGCGCCCGTTGGGCGATTCCTTGCTGCTCGTCCCGCCGCTCTGCCTGGACGAGAACGAGCTGGATGAGCTGGTCCGCCGGACCGCCGCCGCCATCTCCGGCGTGCTGCCTCTTTAACCCGAATCCATTCATCGCCATGCCTTCCTCCGATCTGGCCGCCATCCGCAAAATCTACGAACTGCCCCTGCCCGAACTCATCTTCCGTGCGCAGGAGACCCACCGCCGCCATCACGATCCCGCCGCGGTCCAACTCTGCACGCTCCAGTCGATCAAGACCGGCCGCTGTCCGGAGGACTGCAAATACTGTCCGCAGTCGTCCCATTACAACACCGGCCTGGAGCCGGAGCCCTTGATGGACACCGAGGCGGTGCTGGCCGCGGCCCGCGCGGCGCGGGAGGGAGGCGCCTCCCGCTTCTGCATGGGCGCGGCCTGGCGCGAGGTGCGCGAAGGTCCGCAATTTGAGTCGGTGTTGGAGGCGGTGCGGGGCGTGTCCGGCCTCGGCCTCGAGGTCTGTTGCACCCTCGGCATGCTGACGGTGGCGCAGGCGGAACGGCTGAAGGACGCGGGTTGCGCGGTCTACAACCACAATCTCGACACGTCGCGCGAGTTTTATCCTGAAATCATTACCACGCGGAATTACGACGATCGTCTCACCACGCTGGCGGCGGTGCGCGAGGCCGGCCTGCAGGTTTGCTGTGGCGGCATTCTCGGCATGGGGGAAAGCGTGGAGGACCGGCTGAAATTGTTGGGCGAGCTGGCCAGCCTTGATCCCCAGCCCGAATCGGTGCCGATCAACGCGTTGGTGCCGGTCCCCGGCACCCCGCTGGCCGAAAAAACCCCGGTCGATCCCTTTGATTTCGTTCGCATTATTGCGACGGCGCGCCTGCTGCTGCCGCGGGCGATGGTGCGGCTTTCCGCCGGCCGCACGGCGATGAGCCCGGAGTTGCAGGCCCTCTGTTTTCTCGCGGGCGCCAACAGCATCTTTCTGGGCGAGAAGCTCCTCACCACGCCGAACCCGGAACGCTCCGAAGACCTGCAGTTGCTGGCGCGTCTCGGCCTGCGTCCGCTCGCGCCGCAAAACCAGGCGGCGATGGCGGCGGGCTGACCGCGCCCGCGCATTTTTTCGAACGGTCTGGCGCCATGCATTCGATCCTGGTCACAGGTTCCGATACCGGCGTGGGCAAAACACACGTCACGGCGGCGCTCGCCCGTCTCCTGGCGGCGGGCGGAGCACGGGTACAGATTGTGAAAGCGGTCGAGACCGGCGTGACGGCGGGAATGGAAGGCGACGCCGCCCGCGCGCGGCGAATGGCGGGAGTGGCCGAATCGTTCACCCTGGTCTCGCTCGCCGCTCCGCTGGCCCCGGTCGCCGCTGCCGCGTCCGCCGGTGCGACGCTGACCCTGGAAATGCTCGTCGACCGCGTCCGTGCGCTGCCGCCGTGTGACTGGCGCATCTTTGAGGGTGCGGGCGGCATCGCCACTCCCATTGACGGCTCGGCGCGGGACTGGGCGGATTTTGCCGTGGCGGCGGAGGTCGGCGCGGTTGTGATCGTGGTGCCTGATCGCCTCGGCTCCATCAACCAGGCGCGGCTGGCCCACGCCCGCGCCGTCCAGATGAACCTTGCCGCCGGCATCTGGCTAAACGCGCCCACGTCGGTCGACCCTGCGGTGGCCGCTTCCAATCGGTCCGGTTTGCGGAGCGCCGGTGTGGCGCTGTGGGCTGAGCAGGCGCCGCAGGCGGTCGCGCCGGCGGAGCCGGACCGCCTCCTGGCCGAGCTCAGAAAGGCTGCGCGCGTCGGACGCGATGCTTTGCCTGATCGGGATGAAACCGGCGGAGCGGAGTCAACGCGGTTGCCGGCGGAAGGCGGCTGGATCGAACGCTGCCGCCAGGCGCTGGCGGAGCGCGAAGCAAAAAAAATCCGCCGCACGCTGCGGGTCACGGCGCGGCGCGACGATGAACTCAACCTGGCGGATAACGACTATCTCGACCTGGCCCGCGATCCGGCGCTGGCGGCCGCGGCCGCCGCCGCGGCCGCCGAATACGGCACTTCTGCCTCGGCTTCGCCGCTCATCACCGGCTGGAAGGAGCCGCATGCCCGGCTGGTCGAAGCGCTCGGCGCCTGGCACGGATTTTCCTGCGGAATGTTGTGGAGCAGTGGATACGCGGCGAATTCCGCCGTGCTCGGCACGCTGCCGCTAAAGGGGGATCTGGTGCTGGCCGACCGACTGATCCACCACAGCATGGTCGCAGGCCTGCTGCGCAGCGGCGCGCGCCTGCAGCGCTATGAGCACCTGAATCTGGACCAGTTGGGGGAATTCCTTTCCCGCGCCCAGCCGGGGCGCACGGTTTTCGTGGTGACGGAAAGCGTTTTCAGCATGGACGGGGACTATCCGGATCTCAAAAAAATGGCGGAGCTGAAGAGCCGCTACGGTTTTTGCT
>DASRHD010000079.1:0-4728 GCA_035650695.1 Opitutaceae bacterium | reverse complement strand
GGCTGAAGCTGGCACTCCGCTGCGCACGCGATCAAAATCCGCCTTTCCGCCGCAACCTCCAGCCCCGTGATCCGGCCCTTCTTCCGATTCATTTCCCGGTGCATGCTTCCGCTCGGGCTTTTTTTGATCATCTTTGGCGCGAAGCTGCTCATCATTGAAAAATTCGGGAGCGACCTTCCGTTCGGCGATCAATGGGACGGCGAAGCACGGGCGGTCTACCAGCCTTATTTCATGGGGACGCTCACCTTCGTCCACCTCTTTGCTCCGCACAACGAGCACCGGATCGTCTTCACCAAGCTGCTCAATCTCGGGCTGTTGCTCTGGAACGGCCAGTGGGATGCCCGCCTGCAATGCGTGGTCAACGCGGCGCTGCATGCGGCCATTCTCGTCCTCCTGCTCGTCTGGACGCGACTCCATCTCGGCCGGTGGGCGGAGGCCGCCGCATTCTTGCTTTTCGTCGACGTCGCGGCGCCCCCCGTGGTTTGGGAAAACACGCTGCGCGGCTTTCATTCGCAGTTTTATTTCCTGTTCGGTTTCTCGCTGGCGGCCATGTGGCTCTGGCTGGCTTCGCCCGCCTGGTCACGGCGCTGGTGGCTCGCCCTGGGCTGCGCCGCCGCCGCGATGTTCAGCATGGGTTCGGGCTTCTTCTGCGCTCTGCCGGTGCTGGCCCTCCTGGCGGGCCGGTTTTGGTTTGATCGCGCAAGCTGGCGGACATGGCTGCCGACCGCCTGCGTCTGCGGCATCGTAATTGGGCTCGGCTGGATGCTGCGCACGGATGTGCCGGAGGACGTTCCGTTGCACGCGCACAACCTGCGCGATTTCTTCCTCGCTTTTCTCCACACCGCGGCGTGGCCCCGGATCAAAAACATTTCCCTTGCCCCGCTGGCCTACCTGCCCGTGGCCGTCCTGGGCTGGCGATGGTGGTGCCGGAAAGGAGCCATGGATGCCGCTCACCATTTTGTTCTGGCGGCGGCACTGTGGGCCTTGCTGCAAACCGCTGCCACGGCTTACGCGCGCGGCGCGGATGGAGCCCTGCCGGCCAATCGCTACGGCGATATGGGCGCAGCCGGCATGATTTTCAGCGGCCTTGCCTGGGTGCTGATTTTTCAGGAATCGCTTCCCGGCCGGAGCCCGCGCTGGTGGCTGTTTGCCATCGCCGGGGCCTGGTCGGTGGCCCTGGTTACCGGCGTCTGGTTTCGCGCGCATGTCGCGTTCAAAACCGAACTGCCCGGCATAAGAGGATGGTCGCAGGCCGCCGAAATGAACGTGCGGACGTATCTTCACACCGGCCGCTTTGCCGACTCCGATCCCCTGCACCTGCCCTACCCCAAGGCGGATCCTCTCGCCGACATGCTCAATCAAAAGTGGGTCCGCTCCATTCTTCCCGGCAGCGTCCGTCTGCCGCCGGCGCTCGAACATCCCGCCCCGCCCGAGCCGGCGGAGCCGGCCACGGGATCGTGGATCGCCTGGGCCCTCGCCCGCCGCGCGCTTTGGTTCCTGGCCGCCGGCTGCGTGTTCGGGGCGATGGGCCTTGCCGCCGCCCTGAAGGGGGCAGAGGGGGCGGCGTTTTCCGTCTTTTCGCTCCCCGACAATTCCGCCAAGCTCCCTTGATGCGAATTCTTATCTCCGGCGTCTGCGGTTTTGTCGGCAGCACGCTGGCGCGCGCGCTGGCCTCCGCCGGCCACCAGATTTTCGGTTTCGATAATTTCATCCGTCCCGGCAGCGAAACCAACCGGCTGGAACTCAAGAAACTCGGCGTCCAGATTTTTCACGCCGACGTGCGGGCCGCCAGCGATTTCGAGTCGCTGCCCGCCTGCGATTTTGTCGTCGACGCAGCCGCCAATCCCAGCGTGCTGGCCGGCATTGATGGGCACATCAGTTCGCGCCAGCTCGTCGAACATAATCTGATCGGGACCGTCAACCTGCTGGAATATTGCCGACGACGACACGCCGGCTTCATCCTCCTCAGCACCAGCCGGGTTTACTCCATCCCGCCGCTGGCAGAATTGCCGGTCGTCGTCGAGCGCGGCATGTTCCGGCCGAATCCAGCCGGCCCCCTGCCGCCCGGACTGAGCCACGAAGGCGTGGACGAAGCTTTCTCCACCTCAGCTCCGGTTTCGCTTTACGGCGCAACCAAGCTCGCGAGCGAGGCGCTTGTTTTGGAGTACGGCGCAAGTTTTGATTTTCCCGTTTTTGTCAACCGCTGCGGTGTCCTTGCCGGCGCGGGGCAATTCGGCCGGCCCGACCAGGGGATTTTCGCCTACTGGATCAACTCCTGGCTGCGCCGGCGGCCGCTGAAATACATCGGCTTTGGCGGCCGTGGCTACCAGGTCCGCGACTGCCTGCATCCGACTGATCTGGCGCCGCTGCTGGAAAAACAATTTACCGCCCCCGTGATTGCGCCCGCCGACCGGATTATCAATCTTTCCGGCGGCATGCCCTCCGCCATCTCCCTCCGCCAGTTGAGCGAATGGTGCAGAGATAAATTTGGTCCGCACCCCATTGCGGAAGACGCCGCCGCCCGTCCTTTTGACATCCCCTGGCTGGTACTGGACCCCGCCAAGGCGATGCGTTTATGGAACTGGCGGCCGCAGAGAGGGCTCGCCGCCATTCTCGAGGAAATCTTCCTCCACGCCCAGGCCCATCCCGAATGGCTCGAACTCAGCGCGTCGGGTTGAATCTCGATGTCGGAAAAACCGTCCCCCCTCAGGCTTTTTTCCATCGTGATTCCGGCGCGCGATGAAGAAGCGGCGCTGCCGCCGACCCTGCGCGACATCCATGCCACCTTCAACGCGGAAAAAATTCCCCACGAAATTGTGGTGGTGGACGATGGCAGCCGGGATGATACTTGGGCCGTTCTCCAGCATTTGAGCGGGGAGATCTCCACGCTTGTGCCGGTGCAGAATTCCGGTCCATTTGGCTTTGGCCACGCCATTATTTGCGGTCTCAACCGGATGCGCGGCGACGCCTGCGCGGTCATGATGGCCGACGCCTCCGACTCGCCCCAGGATGCCGTCCGTTACTGGCGCCTGCTGAACGAGGGCTGGGAATGCGTTTTTGGCAGCCGCTTTGTCCGCGGAGGGCACGTCGTTGATTATCCCCGGCTGAAACTTTTCATCAACCGCCTGGCCAACCTTTTCATCAAGGTGCTCTTTCACATCCCGCTCAATGATACAACCAATGCTTTCAAAGCCTATCGCCGTACGGTCATCGATGGCTGCCGGCCGCTGCTCGCGCCGCATTTTAACCTCACGGTTGAGATTCCGCTCAAGGCCATTGTCCGGGGATACTCCTGGACCGTCATTCCCATCTCCTGGCAGAACCGCCGCCAGGGGGTCGCCAAACTCAAGATCAAGGAGATGGGTAGCCGTTATTTTTTCATCTGCGCCTACGTCTGGCTGGAAAAGTACTTCAGTCGCGGGGACTACCGACGCAAATAGGCGATCTTCACCCCGGCGCAAAAACGCCTTGTTCGCCGCCGTTCTCTCCGTTTCATTCCCCCCTTCATGATATATCTGCTTGGAGGTTCCGGCTATGTTGGTCAGGCTTATCAGGCGCTGCTGACGCGGAAGGGCATTCCTTTTCGCAATCTCCGGCGCGCCGACCTTGATTACACCCAGCCCGCGCTGCTCACGGCCGCACTGCGGCAGGAGAAACCGGAATTTCTCATCAACGCGGCCGGCTACACCGGCAAGCCCAACGTTGATGCCTGCGAGCTCCACAAGGCCGAATGCCTCCTCGGCAATGCCGTGCTGCCGGGCTTGATCGCCCGGGCCTGCACCGAGGCAGGTGTGCCCTGGGGGCATGTCTCCTCCGGTTGCATTTACAACGGCGCCCGGCCGGATGGTGGCGGTTTCACCGAAACCGATCCCGCCAATTTCAGCTTTCGCTCACCCCCGTGCAGCTTTTACAGCGGCACCAAGGCGCTGGGTGAGGAAGTCCTCGCCGGCCAGCCGAACGTTTATATCTGGCGGCTGCGGATTCCCTTCGACCAGGTGGACAATCCGCGCAATTATTTGACCAAGCTCATGCGCTATGCACGTCTGCTCGAGGCCACCAACAGCATCTCTGAACTGCATGAGTTCTGCGCCGGAACGCTGGCCTGCTGGGAAAAGCGGGTTCCTTTCGGCACCTACAATGTGACCAATCCCGGCTTCATTACCACCCGTGAGGTGGTCGAGCTGATCAAGCAAAGCGGCGTTTGCCGAAAAGAATTTGTCTTTTTCAAAGACGAAGATGAGTTCATGCACGTCGCGGCCAAGACGCCCCGGTCCAATTGCGTCATGGATTCCTCCAAGCTCGCCGCGGTCGGCATCCGGCTCACCGAGGTGCGTGAGGCGGTCAGCCGCGATCTTAGCCGTTGGCAGCGGGCTTGATTTATGAAATTACCAACATGTCCATGAGCATAGAAAAGACCGAGAGTTGGCACGATCTGCTTGTCTGGCAAAAGGCTCACACCGCCGCCCTGGCCGTCTTCAACGTCGTCAAGGGATTCCCGCCGGAGGAGGGCCATCGCCTGTCCGACCGGCTTTGCCGGGCCGCCGTGGCCATCCCCACCGCCATCGCTGAGGGGAAGGGACGGGGGTCGACAGCCGAATTCCGCCAGTTCCTCACCACCGCCCGCGGATCGGTTGAGGAAACCCGTTACCTTCTTCTGCTGGCGCGGGATCTGGGCCATCTCACCACCGTCACGCATACGGCCATGGAGTCGGCTTATGCCGAAATCTC
>DASRHD010000078.1:0-4908 GCA_035650695.1 Opitutaceae bacterium | reverse complement strand
GTCCGTGATGCGGGCGGTCCCGCCGGCGCCATTGAAAAGACTGCGCAGCCCACCGTTGGCATTGTTGCCATTTTGCGGCGCGGCTGCGGCCAGAATCTGAACCAGCTGATTCGCCTGCGCATCGGTCAGCGGCGTGCTCGTATAGCTCAGGCTTTGCTCGAGCTGGTTGACGGTGTTCCGTTGCGGCAGGGTTTGCTCATAGTTTTGATATTGCGCATATCCCTGGGGCCCGAGCGCGGACTGGATCTGGTTGTCAATGTCCGCGTTGGACTGCTGGATGAGTGCGTTGATCGTATCGCGATCCGAACGCGGACTCAGGCCCTGGTCGCGCGCGGAAAGCAGGACGTCGCGGGCCGCGTTCTGTTTTTCCAGCAGCAAGTTCTTGAACTGATCGAGCTGGGCGGGAGTGAGCGCCAGATCCTTGAAGAGCGGCGCATAGCGGCTGTCGAGCATGCCTTTTTGCTGTAGGCTCATGAGCTTGGCGAACTGGGGGTCGTTCATCATCGCCTGAAAATTGTTGAAACGCGCATTGGGGCCGCGTCCCGGGCGGTTGGGTCCAGTCGCGTCCGGCGCGGCGGGTCCGCTGGCGCTGGCCGGGTCGTCCGCCGCGGCCTTGGGGCCGGATTGAGCGCGGAGGGCATCGACCTCGTCCTCCAGCTCGTGCACGCGCTTTTCCGCTGCCCAGACTTTCTTCTGCCAGTCGGAGCGCTCGGCCGCGGCCAGGGTATCGCCGTTGCGGAGCTTGATCAGGTCAAAATATTGCGTCCAGGCCACGGCGGCGAGGCCGACGGTCGTGAGGGCAAACAAGCCGATCAGGTAATTGCGAGGATTGGCCACCGTGGTGTCTGACGTTGGGCGCAGGGGAAGGTTTCATCTGCCGCGCCGCTGCGTCAACTGCTCGCCGGCGGGGGAGGGGCATCCGCGGCGGCTTTTTTTGCCCCGCGGCGCCGGGGCGGGGCATTGGGATCCTTGGGCTTGCGCGGCTCGAACTCAAAGCCGGTCCGCCCGTCCGGTTGGAGCACGAGATAAGCGCTGAACGGACGGCGGGTGCGCTGCGACCAGAACTTGTCCAGCAGGTCGGTCTTGCCGGTCTCGAGGAGCTTGACGAACTGTTCGCGCGGGATGTCACGGCCGAGGATCTTGCGGCTGACCCGGACGGGGATTTTGTCCTCGCCGCCTTCCTGCACCCGCACGACGTAGCTTTGAGGGGTTTCGTAAATCTGGGCCTCGGCGCCGAATTTTGCCGGCGCCGGAGCGACCGGCTGCAGGCCGGTGAAATCGATTTTGATCGCGCCATTCGCGTCGCGCTGGCCGTCGAACTGGAAGACGGCTTTTTTCTTTTCCAGGTCGATCTTGAGCATGGCGCTGAACGGCCGGCCCGCTTTGGAGCGGAAACCGTCGAGCGGCCCGATCTGGCCTTTCGCCACCAGCTCGCGCACCTCGGGCTCCTCCATTTTGCGGTTGCCGATGACCTTGTAGATCATCAGCTCCCCGTCCTGGGATTTGTAACCGCGCAGCGTCTCCCGCATCGGTTTCTGATCCGTGGGTGAAATGATGTCGGTCACGCGTGCCACCGAGTCGTCTTCCTCGAATGTCTTGACCCGCTCGATGATGCCCCGGGTGAGCTCGACGATTTCGTCCATGAATTTTTCGCGCGTGAATTTGCCGTGCTCGATCTGGTGGAGCTTGAATTCCCATTCGCCGGTAAGGTCCGGCTTGGTCAGCGCCTCGGCCTTGACGGCGGCGAGGAATTCGAGGAGCTGCTCGGCCTTGGGGGTAGGAATGAGTTCGCGCTGGGCGCGCTCGACGTACTTCTGGTTGATCAGGCCGTCGATGATGTCGGCGCGGGTGGCGGGCGTGCCGAGCCCGCGTTCCTTCATCGCCTCGGCCAGCTCCTCGTCATCGACCAGCTTGCCCGCGCCTTCCATGGCGGAGAGCAGCGTGGCTTCGGTGTAGCGCGGCGGCGGCTTGGTCGTTTCGGCGTGGAGTTGCGGCTCGACGGTGGTGGCGCGGGCGGGGGAACCGTCCGCGGCGGTGAGGGGCGGAAGCGATTGCGCGCCGGGTGCATCGTCGTCGACCGCGGTCTTGCCGTAGACGGCGAGCCAGCCGGGCGAGGTCAGGACCTTGCCCTCGGTCTTGAAAACGTGTTCGCCTGCGACCGTGCTCAGGCGGGTGGTGACGTCAAACTCCGCCGGCGGATAGAACACGGCGATGAAACGGCGCGCGATCATGTCGAAGATCTTGCCCTCGAATTCCTCCAGCGAGCGCGGGTCGGCGCCGGTGGGAATGATGGCAAAGTGATCGCTGATCTGCTCATTGTTGAAAATGCGCTTGTTCGGGCGAAGCCAGCCCTGGTCGAGCACCTTCTGGGCGTGCGGGGCGAGATCGCCGGGGAGGCTGGCCAGGGTCTGCTGGCAGGTGGGAATGTAGTCCTCAGGCAGGGCCCGCGAATCGGTGCGCGGATAGGTGATGAGTTTGTGCCGCTCGTAGAGCGCCTGGGCGATCTGGAGGGTGCGGCGGGCGGAAATGCCGAAACGGTTATTGGCCTCGCGCTGCAGGGTGGTGAGGTCGTAAAGGCGCGGCGCGGCCTGGGTGCTGGCCTTCTTTTCTTCGGTGACCACGGCGGCCGGGCGGTCCTGGCAGGCGGCGACGACGGCGCCGGCATGGGCCTGGTCCCAGATGCGGTCGACGCGGTCGTGTTCGTCGGCCTCACTTTTTTTGAAGTTCGGCCGCTGGTAGACGCCTTCGTAACGGCCCTTGGCGACGTCGAAGGCGGCGGTAACGCGCCAGAACGGACGCGGCTTGAAATTGCGGATTTCCATTTCCCGCGCCACGACGATGGCGAGGGTCGGCGTCTGCACCCGGCCGACCGACGCGACGTTGCCGGCGCGCGAGCCGAACATGCGCTTGGTCAGGGCGCGGGTACCGTTGATGCCGATGAGCCAGTCGCTTTCGCTGCGGCAGCGCGCGGCGTTTTCCAAGCCGCGCATTTTCGCGCCGTCACGCAGATGTTCGAAAGCCGTGCGGATGCCTTGCGCCGTCATCGTCTGCATCCACGCCCGTTTCACCGGCAGTTTGGATTTGGCCAGCTGGTAAAGATAGGCGAAGATCAGTTCGCCTTCGCGGCCGGCATCGCAGGCGTTGATCACCTGGTCGATGTCTTTTCGCGCCAGAAGCTTTTTCAAATGGTCAAAACGGTCCTTGGCCTCCTCGCTCGGCTTGAGCTCGAATTTTTCCGGAATGATGGGCAGCATCTCCAGGCGCCAGAAACCGTATTTTTTCTTGTCAATGTCCTCGGGCATGAAGAGCTCGACCACATGGCCCACGGCGGAGGAGATGACCCATTCGTCGTTTTCGAAATGGTCACCTTTCTTGGCGATTTTTCCAAGCGCACGGGAAAGGTCCGCCGCCACGGACGGCTTCTCGGCGATGACAAGAGACTTCATGAGGTCGCGAGGCGATAGGCCGCGCGGAGAAGAATTTCAAGTCCTCTTTTTCCGGACGGCGCCGGATCAGGCGATCCGTTCGACGCGGCCGACGAGGAAAATATAGCACAGCGCGCCGAGCAGCGCGAGGCCGCCGACGAAGACCAGGGCAGGGGCGAAATCGCTGCCGGAGACGAGGTGCCCGATGATCCAGGGCACGGTGATGGAGGAGAGATTGCCGATGAAATTGAACACACCGCCGGTGAGGCCGAGCAGCCGTTTCGGAGCGAGGAGTGAAACCAGCACCCAGGTGATGGAGGCAAAACCGTTGCCAAAAAAAGCCACGGTCAGAAAAAAAATAATCAGCCGGTGGTCCTCCACGTAATTCGCGCCGACAATGGCGGTGGAAAGCAAAAGGCCCGCCACGATCGGAACCTTCCGCGCCGTCGTGGATGAAACACCCCGCCGCACCAGGCGGTCGGAGAGCAGGCCCGAGCTGGTGACGCCGGCAAAGGCGGCCAGGTAAGGCACGGCCGCCAACACCGGCGACCGGCTGAGATCGAAGTGGCGGTAGCTTTCCAGGTAATGCGGGAACCAGGTGAGAAAAAACCACAGCGTCGAGGTCAGGCCAAACTGCCCCAGATAGATACCCCACAATTTGCGACTGCCCAAAACCAGGCCGAAGTCGGCCGGGCTAAAGCGGGGATAGCCGGAGGACGCCGGGCCGGTCTCGACCAAGCCGCCGCCCGCCCGGATATAGTCGATCTCCGCCGGATTGACCGCGGTGGACTCGGCCGGATTCCGGTAAAAAAGAAACCAGCAACCCGCCCAGAACAGGCCGACCATGCCGGTGAGAAGAAAGACCGACTGCCAGCCGAAGGACTTTTGCGCCTGGAAAAGAGCCCAGTTGAGAAAAGCCAGCCCGACAAATTGCCCCGAGGTATAACAGCCGATGGCCCCGGCGCGCTCGGACTCCGGGAACCACGCCGTGACGACGCGATTGCAGATCGGATAAGCCGGAGCCTCGAATACGCCGAGAAGCAGTCGCAGCGAATAAAGCATGAGAAACGTGCCGGCAAATCCCTGCAGGAACGTGGCGGCCGACCAAAGGGCGCAGAGCCCGGCGTAGAGGTAACGTGGCCGGATGCGGTCGACCAGCCAGCCGCCGGGGATCTGCAGGGTCGTATAGGCCAGCCCGAAGGCGGCGAAAATCTTGCCCAGCCGCACCGGATCGAGCGCCAGGTCGCGGGCCAGGTTCGTAGCCGCGACGGAGAGATTGCTCCGGTCCATGTAATTGATCACCACGGTCACGAAAAGCATGAGCAGCACACGGTGACGGACGCGGGTGGGGCGGCCGGCGGGCGCGGCTGGAGTAGCCGTGGGGTCTGTCATGAAACTCAAGGGGCGGCGAGGGGAAAGTGGACAACCTGCCGGTCGCGGGTGGCGCGATAAATGGCGGTGAAAAGTTCGACTGAGCGCCGGC
>DASRHD010000077.1:0-12785 GCA_035650695.1 Opitutaceae bacterium | reverse complement strand
CCGTGGAATCCAGTCGGGTCGGTGCCGCCGAGCGGATTATTGGAAAGATAGGAATAGCGATTGTAACTCTGATTATTTGCCGCCTGATCAACATTTGGATCTGCCGACAGGAATCGGCCGAGGACGGGATCATAGATGCGGCCGTTCATGTGGATGAGGCCGAGATCGCTCAGCATCTCATGATCGGTGAAGCCACGGGTGGTCGCTTTGACGCCCGAGCTTGGCGCGAGGAGCTGCGTTTGCTGGCCCCACGGATCGTAGGCGTAGCGTTCCTGCACCGCGCCGGTTTCGTCGGTCACGGCTACGATCGAGCCGAGCGCATCCTGGTGGAAGTACCGCGTCGCAACCGTGCCGTTGTTGTGCACCGTGCGCACGACGGAGCGGCCGGACGGCGTGAAGATGTAGTACTTCACATCGATGTTGTTGGACGTGTCGGTGAATCGCTCGTAGGCGGAGCCGACATAGACCGTCGAGCCATGGTCAGTGACCTGGGTGGCACGCTGGTGACTGGCGTCGAAGGTGAAATCGCTGTAATGGCTGCCTTGGGCAATGTGCGAAACCTGATTGAAAGATCTCCAAGTTAGAGACCGGGCCGTCGTGCCCGTGGACGACGTCATATTGCCATCGGGATCGTAGGTGTATGCCGTGCCGCCGGCGGCGGTGACGGCGTGCGGCCCGGCACCGTTTTGACCATAGGTATAGGTGCCGACGTCGCTCTTGGAGGTGATGTTGCCGAGCGAATCGTAGCCGACGTTGACGGTCTTGGCCGTGCCGAGTCCGTGGAGCCCGATGGCGAGCGCGGACTGGGTCAGGCGGTTGAGTCCGTCGTAAATGTAGTTTTCCGTGCGCCCCGTCGTTTCATCGGCGCGGTAGACGAGATTGCCGAGCGAATCATGGACGTACGTGTAGGCGGCGGCGCTGTTGCCGGAGCCCATGCCGATGCCGAAGGCGAGGACGCGGCCAGTGGTATTGGCAATATAGCTGTCCTCGGTCACCATGTTGCCATTGGTGATGCCGTCGACGCCGCCCCAGACGGAATACGTGTCCGCCTGCCAGAAGAGCTGGTTTTGGGTGGTGTCGTTGACCAGATTGGTGCCGACGCTGGCCTGGCGGACTTCCTTGAGGAAGCCGAAGGCATTGTAGACGTTCTTCACCTGGTAGCCACCGGGATAAGTCGTGACCGTGGGCCGGCCGACAGGATCGTAATCCTGGCCGATACTGAAGCTCTCGGTGCTGCTGCTGGTTTTGATGACACGCGTGGTGGTGTAAGGCCGGCCGAGCGAGTCGTAGACATAGGTCTCGCTGTAGCTGTTGGGTGCGTCGACTTGGGCGAGCTTGCCGATGCCATGAGCGGCGGTGTCGTAGGTCCAGGTGGTCGTGCCTTCAATCTCGTCACGACGAACAAGCCGGCCGAGCTGGTCGTAGCGCACGGTCGTGATCTGGCCCTTGGCATCGGTCTGCGAGGTGAGCTCTCCCGCGGCATCGTAGGCGTAGTGCCACGTACCCATGTCCGGATCGGTCATCTGGGTCTTGCGACCGGCGAGGTCGTAGAGGAACGACGTGGTAATGGCGGAACCGCCATTGATGGCGCTATTGTTGTTGGCCACCGAGGTGGTGAGAACATTGCCGAAGGCGTCATACGTGTAATCCGTCTCACCGCGGTCGGACGCACCGGTGGCAGCGCCGGAGTTGGTAATGACGGAGAGGACCTGCCCCTGGCTGTTCTTGGTTGTCTGGGTGGCCTGGCCCTTGGGGTTAGTAGCCGTGCTGACAAGACCGTTGTAGGCGAAGTTAGTGTAAACGAAATTGCCGGGAACCTCTTCATCCGCCGAGCGCTGCGTGAGCGGACGGTTGAGCACGTCGTAGGACGTGACCGAGCTGGCCTCGGCGATGGGATCGCCGTAATAGAATGGCAGTGACGTCCACCAGGCACGGCTCATCGAGTCGTACTGAGTCAGCGTGCCGACGATCTTGAGATTGCCGTCGAAGCCGCCGCCATTAATGCCGAAGGAATAGGTGGCACGGCCCATATTGTCATAGAAGGCGAGGCTGGGCGGGGCATAGGCGGTGTAGGTGCCATTGCTATAAACAACGGCGTCGGTCTCGATGAGATAGGCGGAGTTGGCCGGAGCGCCGGTGCCGGCCCAACGATAATTGATCTGGGTAATGGTGCCGTCGGGGCGGGTTTCGCTGACCTTCCGGCCCATGCCATCGTAGCTCCAGGTGGTGGTCAGATTGTTCGGTCCGGTCTGGCTAGTCATGACGCCCCAGCGCGTGTCGTAGGTGTAGTCTTCGGTCTGGTTGAGGGCGTTGGTGGTGGATAGCGGGAACTGGCCGCGGGTATCGTAGGCCGTGCTAGTAGCGCGGCTGGCTGCAGTGCCGTTGGCGTCGGTCAGACCGGTGCCAGAAACGGTGGCGGAGTTTTTGTTGCCGAAGGCGTCGTAGCCGTAGGTCGTTGTGAGGGTTAGCGAGGAGTTGCTTGGTTCGACGGTTTCGGTGTGAAGCAAGCCGGAGTCGGAATAATAAGTGAAAGAAGACTCACGGGTGAGGACAGGCACGCCGGGAGCGTGGGCGGTGACCTGCGAATCGGTGAGCCGGCCGAGGAACCAGTTTCCTGAACCGTTACTATTGGCATCGTCGGCGCCGTAAACATTGGTCGTATCTTTCTCGTAGCCGGTGGTGGAGCCATCGGCATTGATCGATTCGACATCGACGGTGAGGGCGTTGCCGTGGTTGTCGTAGCTCGTGGTGGTCGAAGTACCGGAAACGTACGTGGTCGAGACCGTCGTCGTGGTGGGACTGGATATCAGGTCAAGGGATTGTTGCACCACGGTATCCGCGTAGGGGAAGTGGACGTTGCCGACGCCGGAATAATTCAACTGGTCTGTCCAGTGCGTGCTCGAGGAGGTGAGGATCTGGCCGCTCAGCGTGGTGGTGCTGTCCTTGGCCATGCCAATAAAAGGATAATCCTGACGGAAATCGGTGGTGGTGACGATGCCGGTGCGGCCGTCGGTGACCGTCATGGTGGCGAAGCCCTCGCTGCCGTGGAGCGCGTTGGAGCGCAGACCGGCGTAAGTGTAATTCATCGGATACTGGCCGCCTATGCCGTCGTCGTTGGTGACTTGAGAGACAACGTACATCGGCCCGATCACATCGGCTTCGGGGTAGACGGCGCCGCTACCCTTCGTGTAAACCGTAAAATTGCCGTTGGCGTCCCGATCGGTCAGCGGTTTGTAAGTGATGTGGGCCGACACGCCCATGCCGGTGGTGACAGTAATAAGGCGATCGGGATTGACGCGATTGTTCAGCGCGGCACCGGAGGCGGAGCCGAGAGAGCTGCTGCCGCCCTGCCAATTCCAGACCTCGTCGATGGCGCCGTCGCCATTGATATCGACAAAATCGGCGCCGGTGTATGGCACATTGGAATCAGTCAACTGCCAGGGTGGATTATAGCTTCCGTCAACCTGGGAGGTCCAAGTCGAGCCGGTCCCCAGATAAACGCGATGGTCGGTGCCCCAAATGTGGACCAGGTCGACCATGCCATCATTGTCGATATCAAGCAGAGCCGAGCCATCGGGCGTATGGTCGTTCTCGAGCTGCACCGGTGCGAGGTATCCTGAAGGCGCCTGGATCCAGCCGTTGCCAGTGTTGAAGTAGGTGAGGTCGACGTTATTCGGATCGTTGCGGAGGATGAAGTCGGGTATGCCGTCGCCGTTGAGGTCGACCAGCTCGGTGCCGATGGGCGCATTTTGATTGCCCGGTGCATTGGTATTGAGCACTTGCGGAGGAAGGTACGTGGCAAGCTCGGCGCCACTCAGGATTCGGAAACCGGTGCCGGTATTCAGTGCGATGCCGTGGTAGGTTTGGCCGAAATAATAATCGTAGTTTTGCCCCACGTCAGGCAGGCCGTCACCGTTGAGGTCGACGAACAAGGTGCCTTCATTGATGTTGAAAATGTTTCCATTGGGATCGGAACTCAGCGCCTCCCAGTAGGACCAACCGTTGGTTTGTGAGCCGAATTGCCATCCTGCGCCCAAGGAATTATCGCTGCCCGGCCCGCGATTAATCCACACTTCCACCAGCGGAACCGTATTGGTATTACCATAAGTATACATTCCGGTGACTGTGCCCGAACAAACGCAATCAGGGAGGCCATCACCATTGAGGTCGACGAATTGCACATGATCGCGGGAGAACCAGGTCGTTTGCAGCGGATTGTCGCCACCGTAAGAAGGTAAACTATTGATGGCGGCATCAACGCCCTCGCTACCTGAAGGCAACGACCATCGGCCGGATTGGGTCCAGCCCGCCCCGTTATTCCACCAAGCGGTTCCATAGGTGCCGGGCACGCCTGTTTGGCCGGTATTGACCGCAAAATAATCCGGCCGGCCATCCGCATCGAAATCGATAAAGCGTGTGTTGACGTGGCTCGCCGACGGATCCCGGTCGTCGGCCAAGGTGAATGGCAGCCGCCAGTCGGGCTGGCCATTGGCGCCGCTGGCTTCGACCCAGCCGCCCGGCGTGTTGATCCAAGCATCTCGCTCCGTGCCGTTGGGCCACGTATGGTACTGCACAAAATCGGGCAGGCCGTCGCCGTTGAGATCAATAAATCCGGTGCCGCGCGATGGCGCGTTGTAGATGGCCAGCGGAATCGGCGGGGGAAAATTACTATTCTGCGTGAAGCCGGCGCTCGGGTTATTGTAACTAAAGGTTAGCGGCGGATACGCTTTATAATCCGGACCAGCGCCGATTTCCCGAATATCGTCCAGGATGCTGCGGTTGTTGTTCGGCCGCTCACTGTAATCCATCTGATAATCGCGGACATGGGTCGCCCCGCTGCCGGTTCCGGTGCAGGCAATGATATGCTTCAGGCGCTGGTTGCGCGAAACCTGCGCGCCGAAGACATAGCCGGTGGTCGTGTCGTCGCGGGACTCATAGGTGAACTGGACCGAATTGTAGGGCGTGAGGCCGGCGCCATCATTGCCGGTGTAGTCGATCTCGGTCAGGCGCTGTTCGCCGGTCGCCGAACTGGTCGAATAGGTGAACGCCATGTAATTCCCCTTCGTGTCGGAAATCTTGTTCACCGACCAGGTGAGGACCGAGCCATTGGCATTGTCGGGGGCGAGCGCGGAATCGGACGTGTGACCGAATTCGATGATCAAGCCGGCCTTCGTCCAGACTTTGAAATAGGCCGGACCGTTGCCACTAGTGCCATAGGACACGATGCGGCTGAACGAGTCCATCTCAGTGCGGTATTCCGTGCCGTCGCCTCCGTCTGAACCGTTGATCGCGATCAACCGCTGGCCGTCGAGATAATAACGGTCGTTGGTGGAGAAATCCACGCCATGAATCTGTCCATCGATCGCGCGCGTCTGCGGGCCGCGGCTGATGGCGGAAACACCGCTCAGTGACCACCCGTAGCCAAGGATGCCCGCGCCGGCCTGGCTGCTGTAATTGAGGGAAAGCTTTGGCTCCATTCCTGCCGTGCCCGGGCAGGCGAAGAGCGCGATGGTGTAAGTCGCGGCGCCGGACTTGTCCACCGAAAGCTGGCCGGTGGTGATGCCGACCGCATGGGTGGTGTCACCTGCCGCGGCTAATGTCGCCCAGGCGCTGGGCAAATTATTGCCCAGCCCGGCGGTGCCGGACTGCCGCTGCGAACTAATGGTGACGTTCACGGCCGATGACGTCGTGGCCGCACCGAGGGCGTCGGTCGCCTTGGCGGTCAGGGAATGACTGCCAACCGGGGCGTATTCCCAGGTAAATTGATAAGGTGACGAGGTGACGGTACCGAGCAGGGTTGTGCCGTCATAAAAATCGACCTTGCTGATCGTGCTGTCCGAGCTGCTTGCGCTCGCCGTCAGCGCGAAAGTCACCGGCGCGTTGTATGATGCATTATTGGCGGGCGCGGTCAGCGAAACGCTCGGCGGGGCACCGACGATGACGGGAACGGCTGACGAGGTCGTGACGCCACCGTCGTTGTCCGTGGCTTTTGCGGTGAGCGTATAATCGCCTACGGCGACATTGGACCAAGTGATCTGATACGGCGAGGATGTGGCGGTGCCGAGGAGTGTAGTGCCTTGATAAAAATCAACTTTGCTAACGGTGCCGTCCGTGTCGCTGGCGGTAGCCGTTAAAGTAATCGGTCCGGGCGGTGCGATGAGCGCGTTGCTGGCCGGAGCGGTGATCGAGACGGTCGGTGGCGCGTCGATCTTGATTGTGATGGCTGTAGACGTGGCAATTTCGTTGAGGCTGTCATAGGCTTTGGCCGTCAACGTGTAATTACCGGCGGTTACGCCGGTCCAGTTGAACTGGTAAATTTGGCCGTTAGGCGATGTAACGGTGCTGATCAGCGTAGAGCCCTGGTAAAATTCAACTTTGCTTACGGTTCCATCGGTGCCGCCGGGGATGGCGGCGAGGGCGACGGTGGCGGGCGCGATCCCCGCCATGGCGTTGTTAGTCGGCGCGGTGAGGGTGACCGCGAAGGGTTTGGTCGTGACGTAATAGGCCGGACTCCAGGCGGACGTGTTGCCGAGCTTGTCCACGGCGCGCACGGTCATGGTGTAGAGGGTCGAAGGCGACAGGCCCGTGACAGCGGCGCTGAGACCGGTGAAAGTGCCAAGGGAGACGCCGTTTTGGCTGACTTCGTAATGGTCGACGCCGGCCAAATTGTCGGTTGAGGCGGCCCAGTTAAGGGTGAAAGAGGTATTAGCGAGATTGGCATAACTTAATCCGGACGGAACCGAGGGTGGGGTAGTGTCCGCGCTTGCCTGGAACGTACTGCCCGAGCAGGAGAATCCGGCATTGAGCGTGATGGAACCTGTGGCGGCAAAGGTGACATTCGAGGCGTTGGTCACCGCCACGGTCCCGCTGGTGGCCACCGTGCTCGGGCCGAGCACGGTCGTGGTCTGTCCGGAATAAGTGGTGTTGCTCACGGTGGTTTGGGCGCGGGCCGAAAGGCCCAGCGCCAGTCCCGCGAGCAGGGAAGTCAGAAGCCGGAGTTTCATGAGGGGGAGGTTTGGCGCACAGGACGCCGGTTAGTTGGTTTCCTTCCTGAAAATCATTTGGAAAAGGTGGGCTTGGTTTAGCGTGCGCTGCGCAAGGTGGTGTTTTCCTTCTCAAGCTGCTCGATGCGCGTTGCCTGCGCATCGAGGCGCCGCTGCTGATTGGCCAGCTGGCTTTGCTGGGCCGAAAGTTCTTTCTGCTGCTCGATCTGGTGCAGCGTGAGCTCCTCGATCTTCTGCAGCAGCTTGACCTGCATCTGGGCGAGATCGATGCCATGAACCTTGGCTTCCTCCTCGCTGGGGATGCCGGGGAGATGACCATCCTGCTTGATGGCGGCCTCGACCTGGCTCAGCGGCGCTAGCTTGTAGTCCGGCTTGAAAACGAAGTCAGCGTAGGTTGTGGTCGAACTGACGAACGAGGTCGCGTGCACCGAGCCGGCGACGTCAAGCGGATACACCGGCGAGATCGTGCCGATTCCAACGTTGCCATTGTCCAGCAGGGACATGTTGGTGTGCGTACCATCCTGAAAGATGAGCGGGTGATTTGTTACATTAGAGTTATTGCCGAGCTGCCAGGTAAGCGCGCCGGACTTGAGGTTGAGCCCGACATAATTGGCTGCGCCCGTGGATTCGATCGTTTCTTGTGTGTTCGCTGTCGAATAAAGATGCAAGAGCTGGGTAGGCGAGGTGATGCCGATGCCGATTTTCCCTCCGTTTGGATTGAGAATCAAATTGCTGAAGAAGCCGCCGCTGCCAGAATGAACCGGCTGCAAATAACCGACATCGAGGCTAGGATCGTAGCCGACATTGAGGAACTTGGGATTGGCGCCCTGGGCCGCGGTTACGCGCAGGGCTGATGTTCCGGGGTTGGCAGTGGCGGATTGTGTCGAACTATAAACATCAAGCGATGTACCGGGCGTGGTCGTGCCGATGCCGACGTTGCCGCCGCTGGGGTTCAAGAGAAGATTATTAACGTTGCCGCTGCCGTCGTACTTTTGTATATGCTCGTAATTTAATTCCAAGCGGGCGGTGTTGCCGGCGCCTCTTTCCACCCGCATGGCGGTTGAGGTGGATCCGCCGTCAGCAGCGACGGTCAGCGGAGCGGCAGGACTGTTCGTACCAATACCGATGTTGCCGCCTGTGAAGTAAGAATTTCCGGTCGGACTGACGAAAACATTCACATTCCCGGCAGCATCATATAAATAGACCTTGGGATAATTTGAAGCATCCTCCCGTACATCGAATTGGCCGGATCCGGTCGACATATCGGCCCGGATGACATCGGTCGCCCCGGCGGGCGATTTGACATTCAACTTCGCCACGGGGCTGGCTGTGCCGACGCCAACATTGTTGCTGCTGGTCACGACCAAGCCGGTGCTCTGGGCGTGAAGGGTAACGCCAGCGTCAAGGAGCGCAGCGGTGAGCAGGGCGAAATGAAGCGGGAATTTGGACATTTTCATGGTTTTATTTTTGCACGGAGTTCGGTATTTTCTTTTTCGAGTTGGTCGATGCGCTTTTCCTGCTCGATCTGGTGCAGGGTGAGCTCCTCGATCTTTTGCAGGAGCTTCACTTGCATCTGGGCGAGATCGATGCCGTGCGCCTTCGCCTCCTCTTCGCTCGGAATGCCAGGCAGGTGCCCATCCTCCTTAATTGCAGCCTCGATCTGGCTCAACGGCTCCAGTTTATAGCCCGGCTTGAAGACAAAATCGGCGTAGGTCGTCGTCGCGCTGACAAATGACGTGGCGTGCACCGAGCCGGCGACATCCAGCTTGTAACCGGGCGAGCTCATACCAATTCCGACGTTGCCGCTGGTATCTATTCGCACTCGCTCGGCTCCTACAGTTTCATCATAAATAAAGAATGACCCGCCTCCTCCCGGCCAGCTTTGGCCTGAACTATTTACAGACCAAGTGCGCCCGCCAGAACTATTATTTTTTATTCTAAGCCAGGTATTGTTAACATGGCCTGTCTCGACCAATAGCGCACCGCTATTACCAGACCCATAGATATGAAAATTGTCACTTGGACTAGTCGTGCCTACGCCGACTTTGCCGGAAGAGTTAATTAATATGCCATTACCAGATGCGCCGGCAAGGGATAAGGTGCCCCCCGAATAGGGAGTGACAATTTGTGCTGTAGGATAAGTTGCATTACCCAAAGTCATGACCGCGGCAGAGTCGCCGCTATTTCCCTCCAAATTAATTCTTCCACCAGCTACATGTAAGACACCTCTAGTTGGATTTATCGTGCCGATACCGATATTGCCACCACCGGGATTAAATAAAATATTTTGAGAGCCACCTGAAGGTGTTAGGGCAAAGAATCGAACATCGCTCGATGGACTCTGAATATAAAGCGAAGAGCCGCCACTTCTTTGAAAGTGAGCATCGCCTGCCACGGTAAGGGTTGAGTCCGGATTCGTCGTGCCGATGCCAACATTGTTGCTGCTGGTCACGACCAGGCCGGTGCCCTGGGCATGAAGCGGGGTGCCGCCGGCGGCGAATGCCAGCGCCAACAATAAAAGAGGAAGGGTGCTTTTCGATTTCATGGATTCAATTTTGCGCGAAGTTGGACATTTTCTTTCTTCAAATTTTCAATTTCTTTCGACTGTGCTTTTAGTTCTTTCTCCTGCTCGATCTGGTGCAGCGTGAGCTCCTCGATTTTCTGGAGGAGCCGCACCTGCATCTGGGCGAGATCGATGCCGTGGGCCTTGGCTTCCTCTTCGCTCGGGATGCCGGGCAGGTGGCCGTCTTTTTTGATCGTCGCCTCGACCTCGTTCAATGGCGCAAGCTTGTAGTCCGGCTTAAACACGAAGTCAGCGTAGGTGTTTGTGGCGCTGATAAATGACGTCGCGTGCACCGAGCCGTTGACGTCGAGTTTGTACCCGGGCGACGCAGTGCCGATGCCCACATTGCCGCCATTATTAGTTCCCTGCACCACCATTGTTGGATTGGCATTGGAATTATCGGGGAAAAATTCCAAAGTGACATCATTGGTTGCTGTACCACCGTTGTCTATTTGCTTAACAAAGTAAGCGGTTCCCCAAGCTTGCTCTTGCTCAAAGCTTAGATGCCTGTTCCCTGTGCCGGGGCTGCCGATTGCTTTTGGTATGAAAACAAACCCGCTTCCGCCCGATGTTCCATTGATATCCAGTTTTCCGAGAGGGGCAGAGGTGCCGATGCCGACGTTGCCGGACGGCAGAAATGTCATTCGTTCGGCTCCGGCGGAAAATATATGAAAGACGCTATTTGCAGCTTCGGTTCCGGAAAGATAGGAATTCCCATCATTACCTGCATAGAAGCTTGCCATTCTAGCGCCTCCCGAGCTCCAAAAGCTAATTCCTGAACGGTCGTCGGCAGCCGTCGATTGAATGGCAACTTGCATCCAAGCCGGAACAAATGAACCCTTCACATGAAGCAATGTGCCCGGACCGGTCGTGCCAATGCCGACGTTGCCGCCCTGTTTTATATACAAATCATCTTCCGTTGTGAATAAATCAATTGGTCCGTTTGGATTTTGTAAGTAAACTGTATCATTGCTATAATGTGACAGCAAACTTACGATATTTCCGGCTGCATTTTTTTGGCTTAAAATCATGCCATTGTCTAAAACCACCTTGTCATTGACCGCTCCAGAAACATGCAATTTGCCCTGTGGATTAGCCGTCCCGATGCCGACATTGTTGCTGCTGGTGACAACCAAGCCGGTGCTCTGGGCATGGAGAGCGCCGTCGGCTATCAGGGCCGGCACCAGCAAACTAAAAAATAAAATTTGTTTTTTCATAAATTAATTTGTCCCAAGTCAGATGGCGCTTAGGGAAATGAACGAGGCGTTAGGCGCCTGAAACCACAGGGGAGGCTGCCCTTAAAATGGGCGCCAAGGGGTGCTCCGCCGGCCGAGAAAGCGAAAGGGGCTTTCATAAAAGCTGGAAAACGCCAGAGATGGCCGAACCGCAAATCCGGTGCAAATGGGAAATCTCCCTAAAGCCGTATTTTCACACGGCTGTAATAAGCCGCATGCTTCGATCTTATGCGGTTCGTTACAACGCAGCCTGAAGAATCTTCTGCAGTTCCTCCGACGTGAGTGGAAGCGGATTAGCCTTCATGCTGCTTGCATTCGCGGCTTTTTCGGAAATTTCTGACAAATCTTTCGCCGTGATTCCGTATGCCGCCAACCGCGGAATGTGCAATTCGGCGACCAGATCGCGAACCCAGGCAATCCCTTCCGCGATGCCTGCGCGGGAATTCTGCGTGAGCGTTTGCACCACCGTAGCGTAACGCCGCAGCGCTTCGGCGTCCGGCTGGCGTTCGCGGAGCGCGCGGACGTTCATTTCCATCGTGGGAGCGAGCAAGGCGGCGCAGATGGCGCCGTGGGGCGCATGAAACATCCCGCCGATCGCCGCGGCAAAACCGTGGACCGCTCCCAAACCGGCGTTGGCGAGTGCGAGACCGCTGAAAAGGCTGGCGGCAGACATGTCTTCCCGCGCCTCGATATTGCCGCCGTCGCGAAAGGCGGTTTTCAGCGAGCGCGCGGCACGGCGAAGTCCTTCCAGGCAGAGGCCATCGGTCAGCGGGTTGGCCCGGCACGAGACGTAAGGCTCGATCAATTGCGTTAAGGCGTCGAGGCCGGTGCTCGCGGTCAATGCGGAGGGCAGATCGAACGTCAGGGCCGGATCGATCCAGGCGAGGCGCGGCAGCATCGAGGCGTGTCGCAGGCTGACCTTGACCTTGTGCTCGGGAGAGGAGAGCACGGCGTTGCGCGTCACCTCCGCGCCGGTTCCCGCGGTGGTGGGAATCGCGATGCAGGGCGCGGCCCGTGCCGCCAGCGGTCTGGCCCGGCCGATGACCTCGAGGTATTCGAGGACATTGCCGGGATTGGTCGCGAGCGCGGCGATTGCCTTGGCGGCATCGATCGCGCTGCCTCCGCCGAGGCCGATGACCAGATTGCAAGCGTTGGCGCGCGCCAATTCGCTTCCGGCGGCCACGGTTGCCACCGTCGGTTCGCATTCCACCGAAAACACGCGGGTGGCGATTTTTTCCGCCGCCAGAGATTCCAGCAAGACCTCCGCCCGCTTCGGATTTGCTCCTGTCACGACCAACGCGCTTCGCCCGAGCCCGCGCGCGGCCGTGCCGATCTGCCGCAACGTGCCGGTGCCGAAAACGATCCGTCCGGCGGTGGCGAACTCAAATTTCATCGCGAGAGCGCAGAGGTGAACGGTCTCAGCTGAATAAAAATCGCTGATGGTTTACCAATCGGCGTCCGCCGGAAACACGTTGGCAAATTTTTGCGGCTTTCGCGGTTCGGCCATCATCGCCTCGACGGTTTCTCGCCAGATTTGATAATGGCGCGTCTCCCGATGCGCGGCGTGGGCTTCGGGCGATCGATAAGCTTCCACGAGCATGAAACGGGTGGGGTCATCAGTTTGCTGGATGAAATCGAAACGGGCAATGCCCGGTTCGCGGACGCTGTTGCGCGCATTTTCGACCGTAGCGGCCTTGAAGGCGTCGACGCATTCCGGTTTCACGTGAATGGAGATGACAAGGATGTGCATGGGAGGATGGGTCTGGCAGCGAGGCATTTCGCTTCGGGAGGGGCCTACCAGACGTCCGCTGAGTTTTCCAGCCCATGGCGAGGGGCGCAATCCGCGGGATGCAGAAAATTGCCGCCAAATTGCCGATGGTGGACCCTACTGGACTACAAATGCCGGGCTAAATTTCTTGTTGGTCGCTTGGTGGTAATTCCAGCCCTAATTTCAGCCCGAACGCCTGACGGTACCAAACCGTC
>DASRHD010000076.1:0-2724 GCA_035650695.1 Opitutaceae bacterium | reverse complement strand
GAAGTTGACGATCGCGAATCCCCAGGCGACGGGAATGTTGATTCCCCACACGCCGACCCCCTGCAAGAAAAGCCAGCCGATGGCGGCAAAAAGAAGCAGGACCAAGGCAAACGCCACCGCAAACCCGATCCACCAGAAGCGCGTCTGGGGACGCTCCAGCGGAAGCCGGCTGATATTTTCCGAAATCGATGCGAATGTCTCGCCGGAGGCGAGCAGCGGCGCGCCCGGTCCGGTTTGGGACGGCTCGGTCTCGGCTTTCATGACGGGAGCGGCGCGGCGCCGGGCGGACGCACTTTTGCCAGGTAACTGGTGCGCGGACGGGTGTTCAGTTCGGCCAGCAGGTGATAATTAATCGGCTCGGACTTCCGCCGCACCACCCGGCTGGCGGAGTCATTGAGGTTGCCGAAGACGATCGCCTCCGCCGGGCACGCCTGCTGGCAGGCGGTCTGCGCCTCACCGTCGCGAATCAGCCGGTTTTCTTTTTCCGCCGTGATGCGCGCCTCGTTGATCCGCTGCACGCAGTAGGTGCATTTTTCCATCACCCCGCGCTGGCGCACCGTGACGTTGGGATTTTTTTGCAGATAAACCGGCGAGCCGCTCGGCTCGCGATAATCGAGAAAGTTGAAGCGGCGGACCTTGTAGGGGCAATTGTTCGAGCAATAACGCGTGCCGACGCACCGGTTGTAGACCATGTCGTTGAGGCCCTCGCTGCTGTGCGTGGTCGCCTGCACCGGACAGACGAGTTCGCAAGGGGCGTTTTCGCACTGCATGCACGGCACGGGCTGGTGGAGCAGGCGCGGGTTTTCCGGCTCGCCCTCGAAGTACCGGTCGACCCGGAGCCAGTGCATCTCGCGGCCGCGGGCCACCTGCTCCTTGCCCACGACCGGAATATTGTTTTCCGCCTGGCAGGCGACCACGCAGGCATTGCAGCCCAGACAGGTGCCAAGATCGATCACCATACCCCAAGCGTAAAGATCGCGCTTCCATTCCGGATAAAGCGACGGCGCCTGCTCGATGGGCGCCTCAATTTTCCGGTCGGCGGCGTCAGGAGTGACGACCCGGACCGGATCGCGTCCTTCCATGGTGAAATGGTGCTGGGTGGAAACGAGCGGGTACCGGCGGCCAAGCTTGCGCGCGCCGATCTTGTCGCGGCGCCAGAGGGCGTCGGTGGTGCGAAAATCGTAAGCATCATAGCCATGGCCGTCCCCGACCGACCCCGCATGCGTGCGGCCGTAACCGAGGGAAAAATTCACACAGGAGTCCGCCTGGCCGGGCATAATCCACACCGGCGCCTCCAAGCTGAGTTCACCCGCGCTCCAGGCCACGACATCGCCGTTTTCCAGGCCAAGCCTGGCCGCGAGCTGGGGACTGACCAGCGCGGCGTTGTCCCAGGTCAGCTTGGTCAAAGGCTTGGGCAGCTCCTGCAGCCAGGCATTGTTCGACCAACGGCCGTCGAGTACGTTGGGATCGGGCGAAAACAGAGCCGTCAGTTCCTCCGCCTGATTGGGTACAGCGGCGAGAACAGGAAACCGTTCCGGCGCCGCCGGATCCGGAAGCGCCGCAGATGCCGAGCTGTCCACCACGCCGCGATCAAGCCAACGGTGCCACCGCGCCTCAAAATCCGTCCCGCCCACCGCCAATCTCCATGTTTCGCGCACCAGCTCATAGGCGTCTCCGCCCGACGGATCGGCGATAAAACGCATCATTTCGGCCGCAGATCGCGTCGCGTACAATGGCTCTATCATCGGCTGTTGGATCGTGGCCGTGCCGTCATAGGCGCGCAGATCCGACCAGGTCTCGAGAAAGTGCGATTCGGGCAGGTGCCAGCGGCAGAGCGCAGCGGTCTCGTCCGCGTGTTCGCCGAGATGAACGGCAAAGGGCACGCGACCGAGCTTTTCGGCAAAAGCCAGATTCTGTGGCGCGGTATAAACGGGATTGGCCCCAAAAATAAACAGGCTGCGGATCTGGCCTCGCCCAAGGGCGTCGGCCAACGCCTGCAAATCGCCCGCCGCTTGGGGGTCTCCGTCAGAGCGGACCGCCGGCAGCCGCCGCGCCGCGCCGCCACTCAAACGGCGGTTGAACGCCGTAGCCCAGGCGCGGACGTCGTCTTCGCATTCCGGTCCGGCCACGCAGAGCGCTGCGGACGTACGGGCCCGAACCGCGGCCACGAAATCCCGGACGAAATTCTTTTCGTCTAAGGAAAGATCGTCCGCCGTCGCGACTCCGTCGAGTGCGGAGCCGATCGCATTGAGAAGGACAGGCTGCCGGCCGGGCGATGCGGGCAACCGAAAATCAGCCAGTGCGCCTGTCACCGAAGGAACCGCCTCCGCGGCATAAAAGCGGCAGGGAAGGGCACGCCCGTTTTCGATTCGCCGGCGGCGGACAAAGGCGCGGCCATAACGAACCGCCGCCGGATGTAGATAAAAGCAATCGCTCTGGATGGAGAAGATCACGGCGGCAGCGGCAAAATCGTAGTCCGGCTGCCATCCATCCGCATCGTAGCGCGCCAGGGGCGTGTGCTGGTACCAGCGGGCACCGGGAAAAATTTTAAGGACCCGGCGGATTTCTCGCAAAAGCGTCGGCGAGGTTGTCGGCTCGGTGAGGATCGCCAGGCCCGCGCCGTGGGCGGTGGCGAGCTCGGCCCGGAGACCGAGCCATTCATCTTCAAAGGCGGACCATGACGCGGGCTCACCGAGGCGAAGCGGTTCCCGGGAGCGATCCGGG
>DASRHD010000075.1:0-3483 GCA_035650695.1 Opitutaceae bacterium | reverse complement strand
CCAGGCGCCGCCGTCGTTGACCAGTTCGAAGACGTCGGGCCGGCCGGACTGAAAGTAGCCGGTATAGAGGATGCGGCGGCCGTCGGGCGACCAGCGCGGCGAGAGCGCGAAGGCCCGGTCGTGAGTGAGCTGCTGGGCGTCGCCAAAAAACAAGTCGGAGGCGTAGACCTCGCTCCGGCCGGTGCGGTCGCTGATGAAGGTGAGCCGCGAAGCAAAAAAGCCGCGAAGGCCGGTGGTGCGCGCCACGGCCACATCGGCCGCGCGCAGCAGGGCATTGCGCGTGCTCGTGCCCGCCACCGTCTCGCTCGCCACCGCCTGGCCGTCGGCCCGAAGGACGTCCACCCGCACCTGGGCGGGCCCGGCCGAGGCGAAACGCACATCATAATCATAGCCGCTGGCAACCAGCCGGTAGGCGCCGTGCACGCCAAAGGCCAGCAGGGCGAGATTGTTCAGCTCGGGCGTGTCGGCCGAGACCCGGATCGGCGTGGTCTTGAAACTGGCCGTGATGTCGATCGGGCCGATTTCCTTCTGGGCAAACGCCATGGTCGAACCAAGGCAGCCGAAGACAAAGGCGAGGCAAAGGAGTCTTTTCATGTCGGTAAAGAAACGGATTTAGCGGAAAAGGTTCATTTCTATTTACAGCGCGGCGACGCTTAACAACGTTAAAGCGTTTTGGTTCTAAAAAAATTTTCCTCGTGACGCCAGACGAACTCAAGGAAGCGCTCAAACAGGTGAAGTATCCCGGCTTCAGCCGCGACATCGTTTCGTTCGGCCTGGTCCGCTCGGCGGCGCTGGTGGACGGCACAGCCAAGGTCGCCCTGGCCCTGACCACGGGCGATCCCAAGATCCCGCTTACGATCAAGACCGACGTCGAGCGCGTGCTGCGGAGCCTGCCCGGCGTACGCGAGACCCTGATTGACGTGGCAGTCGCTCCGGCGAAGGCGCCCGCGGGCGCCGGCAACCTGCCCGGCAGCGGCGGCGTCCCTCCCGGCATCAAGCACGCCGTGGCCGTCGCCTCGGGCAAGGGCGGCGTGGGTAAAAGCACATTCGCGGTCAACCTCGCCTGCGCCCTCGCCCAGGTGCTCTCCGCCCAGGGCCGGCCCGGCCGCGTCGGATTGATGGATTGCGACATCTACGGACCGAGCGTGCCGCTCATGCTCGGCGTCGCCGGCCGGCCGGAAGTGGAAGGCGACGGACCGACCGCGCAGATCCTCCCGCTCGAGCGGCATGGCGTGAAAGCGATGAGCATGGGTTTTCTCGTCGATGAAAACACCCCGGTGGTCTGGCGCGGGCCGATGATCATGAAGACCGTCCAGCAGTTCGTGCAAAACGTGAAGTGGGGCGAGCTCGACGTGCTGTTGGTCGACCTGCCGCCCGGCACGGGTGACGCCCAGCTTTCACTGGTGCAGACGCTGCCGCTTGACGGCGCCGTGCTCGTGACCACGCCGCAGCTCGCCGCCACCAATGTGGCCCGCCGGGGCGGCCTGATGTTTCAGAAGGTGAACGTGCCGCTGCTGGGCGTGGCCGAAAACATGAGCTGGTTCGCCGAATCGGGCGGGAAGAAGCAGTTTCTTTTCGGCCAGGGCGGCGGGCAAAAAACGGCGGATGCCTTGGGCACCGTCCTGCTCGGCCAAGTGCCGCTGATCCCGGAAATCCGCGCCGGCGGCGACACCGGGTCGCCGATCGTGGTGACCGCGCCGCAAAGCGAAGCGGGAACGATCTTCCGCGCCATCGCCGAAGCCCTCCTTTCCCAACTGAGCCGCACCCCGCCGAAAGGCTAATAATTGCTCTTGTCAAACATGCGAAAATTGCAAATCAAGTGCGGATTAGTGTATATACCCTAGGCATTGACAGCCCCCCAAAGCGCTTCTATTTTCGTCTTCAAGCATGTTGCAGATAACCAAGCTCACCACCGTGCCTCTCTGTTTATGTTCCGAGGATCCGCATCCGCTCCGGTCAGCCCAGTGCTTGGTTTGGGGGTATTTGTACCGATAATTCAGCTTAAGAGCCGTGGTCTCCATGTCGCATTCTTCCTCCAAAGAGCCTGAAACTTCCCGTGATTTCGTGAAGCAATCGTCACTCTATCAGGAGTTCCTGGCGGAGCGGGAGGAGATCCTGCGCCACAAATGGCTGGAGTCGGAAAGATTGGGTTACGACATCGGTTTTGAGCGCGCCCTCCTCGATTGGATTCGCAAACATCGCGAAAGCTGGCGCGCGGCCCGCCGGGCCAGCCAGCAGAGTCCCGGCAAGCCCATCCCCCCCGCTTCCGGCCAGTCGACAAAAAACTGACGCCCCGGAAGAGGCGTCAGTCGAAAGCGAATTAACCCGCCGAGACGGCCTGATCCGCCGGCTTACTTGATTTCCTTGTGCAGCGTGTGGCGCTTGAGGTGGGGATTGTACTTCTTCTTCTCGATACGCTCAGTCACGGTTTTCTTGTTGCGCGTGGTGAGGTAGCGGGAAACAGGCTTCCCCTCTTTCTTGGCTTCGGTGCACTCGAGGATGACGACTTCTTGCATGTGTAAATGGATTGAAGGGTCAGAGCAAAGCCACCCGCCGGCCGGGGGCAACTGCAAAGTTTGGCCGCGCCGGGACGCGGCCCGCCGGCACCGGCCCGCCCCAAGGAGTTTGTAATATAATACGTTACTAAAATTCCGCGCCGCCGGATGCCTTCCGCCGGCGGGGCATTTGGAAAGAGATTCCCTTCAGGCAGGCTCGCTCTCCAAAATTTTTCCCACTCAGGCCCCGCCCGCCCCTTCGCCGATCATCACCTTCTTTTCCGTCAGCGGCAGCATCACGCCGCGGCGGAAAAGCGTGACCTGGCCGGTGCTGGAGGAAACGACGATGGCAATGCACTGCGTCGCGACCGAGATGGCGGCGGCGGCGGCATGGCGCGAGCCGAGGCCGCTGGGCAGGGCATGGTCCGCGTCCGTCGCCTGGATCAGGCTGCCGGCGGAGACCACCACGCCGTCGCCCCGGATGATAAAGGCGCCGTCGATGGAGGAAAACTCCTTCACCGTCTCGTCCATGAAGGGATTGAGGATGTTGCGGTCCTCCTCCTTGTATCCAAAAAATGGATTCAAAACGAGCGGCTTGACAAATTTCTCCACCCGGGCGGTGTCGCCGACGACGAAGAGCGAGCCGACCGGACGGCCCTCCCGGCCCTCCACCGCCAGCTCGGTCGCGACCGCCACGATCCGCTCCAAAACCTCCGGCTTGACGTCCTCGGGCAGGAGGTCGGCGTGGCCGGTGAGAAGCGTCTGGAATTCCCGCTCCACGTCCACCACCACGAGGGTGTCGAACTGGTTGCTGCCGGTCATGCCGCCGAGGCAGCAGATGCGGTCGTTGAAGGAGATGATGCCGCGGCTGAGGGCGACGAGCATGGCGCTGCGCAGCTGGGCCAGCCGCTGGTTGGAAAAGGAGCGCACCTGGATGGTCTCGGTGAAGCCGTCGTGCTGTTCGCCCGCCTCGACCATGTTGCGGGTG
>DASRHD010000074.1:0-10950 GCA_035650695.1 Opitutaceae bacterium | reverse complement strand
TAGCATTGTGGGGCTGGCAGCCCAGCGTGGCCTTGTTTAAAAAAGCCGCGCCGTTCGGGGCGATTTCCTATGCTTTCTATGCGATCGCCTCACCCATCGAATTACTGGCCGGAAAATGCCTGCCTGGCTTTTCCGGCACCGTGTCAACCTATCTGATTCGGACGATTTTCCTGGCCGCCTTCCTCGTCGCGACGGCATGGCTACTCGAACGAAGAATGCAACCGTGGCTGAAAAAACTTCTCATTCCGGCCCGCGGCAACCCCGCGTAAGCCCTCCCCTTATTTTTCCCGGCCGCGCCGCGGCCTGACCCTCCCTTATGCAAATTTGGCTTCGTCTGCGCTGCCGACTGACCCTATGGCTGTTACGCCGGACTTTTGCCAAGCGTTACGCGGTGGCCAATCTGATCTGCCCCAGCACCGAAGCGCTGGTGGGCGCGGCCGCGCGCCGGCCCAGCCCTATTCCTCTGCCGAAGGTCACTCATATTTTTTATCATCAGGCGTCGGTGGAAGTGGACTGCGCCGTCAATTCATGGCGCACGCTCTTGTGGAACATTCCCGAAACCGACGAAGTGATCCTCTATGACAAGGGAGGCACCCTTCCTCCCCACTGCTTCGAATCGCTTTCCCATCAACACTGGAGAAGTTGGGCAATTCATCGGGAAACAAGCCCGGAAATGGCCTCCTACACCTACGGCATGAACCACAGTCTTCCCATGGCCCGGGCGCCGGTGATCATTGTCTGGCGAAGCGACTATGTTTACCCCCGCGGACTGTATGAGAAATATATCCGTCATATCGCTGATTACGATATCGTGCTGCCCTATGAGGTGTATATAGGCGCGGCGCACGTGAAGGCCGATTTTGTCCGCGCCCATTGGGATAAGCTGGAAAATTACGACGCGGCTTTCTGGCGGGCGAATGCCGCCGAAGCCTATTCGATTTACGAGAGCCAGGATCCGGTGCATTTTGCCATACATAAAAACGTCTGGTTACGTCTCGGCGGTCTGGACCATCGTCTCTGGGGCTACGGCTGGCAGTTCGGGGAGTTTGCCGCGCGCATGCGGAAGGAGCTTTCTCCGCGGCGCATCAAGTATTTTGATCATGCGCCGCCGGTGCATCAGAACCACGCCTCTTCGCTCATGGTCCGCAGCGAAGGTTACGATGCCAAAAAAGCCGAGGAAGATCGCATTGGCCGCGAGCGTTTCACGAAGTTTCTCGGCGGTCCGGAACTGATGGAATGCTATCTTTACCGCTGGCATCAGAAGCTGCCGCCGATCCCGCCGGAAAAACGCCGATGATCTCCCCAACCCCCGGTAAAATTCTGTAGCCGTGCAGAATTTATGAATTTGCTCTTTAAAAAATTGCTCCAATGCCTCCGCGCCGCGCGCCTGCGGGCCAGGGGCGTGGCCCTGGCCACACCGGTCTGGCTCGGCCCCGGGGTGCGTGCCGTCCCCGGCTGGCGCGACAACCGGCGCGGCCGGATTGCGATCGCCGCCTCCTGCCGCTTGGAGACCGGCGTGCTGCTTGAGGGCTGGGGCGGGCGGATCGCGATCGAGCGCGACGTTTTTCTCGGTCCCTATTGCGTGATTTACGGGCACGGCGGCGTGGATATCGGGCCCGAAACGCTCATCTCGATGCATTGTTGCATCCTTTCGTCGGACCATACGCTTCCGACGTCGGCGGTGGCGATCCGCACCCAGCCCGACGTGCTCAAACCCACGCGCATCGGACGGGACGTCTGGCTGGGCGCGGGCGTTACCGTACTTGGCGGCGTGACCATCGGCGATGGCTGCGTGGTCGGCGCCGGCGCGGTCGTCAGCCGCGATCTCCCGCCTTTCTCCGTTGCCCTCGGCGTGCCCGCGCGCGTGGTGCGGCAGCGCCTTCCCCCCGCTCCATAGATATCCCTGTTGAAGACGTCCGGCGACGATTTCCGATGGCTGCAACTCGATGCGCTCCGCGCCTTCGCCGTTTTTGCCGTGCTGCTCACCCATTTCTCGCCCACTCTTCAGAATCTTCTGCCCGGACTTGGCTTTGCCGGGGTGCGGTTGTTTTTCGTGCTGAGCGGATTTCTCATCACCGGCATTCTTTTGCGCTGCCGTGATCACATCGCCGCCGGTTCCAGCACGGCGGGATGGCAACTGCGGCAATTTTATGTGCGGCGCGCGCTGCGCATCCTGCCGGCATTTTACGCCACGCTGTTGATCGCGGCCGCACTCGGCATGGGGTCCGCCGGGACGACCTTTTGGTGGCATTTTTTTTATGCCAGCAATTTTCTTTTCGCCTGGCGCGGAGCCTGGCTCGATCTCGTCACTCATTTCTGGAGCCTCGCCGTGGAAGAACAATTTTATCTGTTTTGGCCGTGGCTGGTCCTGTTTGTGCCCGAGCGGCGGCTTCCGCTCCTCATCGGATTGGCCTGCGTCCTCGGACCGGTCTCACGGTTGATCTCTCTGCTCGTCGCCCCGACAAATTTTGTGGCCGCGATTGTTCTTACGCCTGCCTGTCTGGACCAACTCGGCGCAGGCGCCTTTCTCGCCTGGCTTTGGCATGAAAGAAACCTGACTCCGGTCCGTCAACGCTGGCTGTCTCGCGGTGGAGCGGTCCTCTTTATCGCCGGCCTGCCTTTATGGTTGTGCCCGCCAACCATGCGGTGGGCCGTGGTGCTCGGCCCGGCGCTTCAGGCCGCCGGATTCGCCGCGCTCGTGGATGGGGCGGCCCGCGGCTTCGGCGGTGTGGCCGGCGTCCTGTTGACCTGGCGCCCGCTGCTCTGGACGGGGCAGATCAGCTACGGCCTTTATCTTCTGCACAATTTCTCCCACTGGTGGGCGCCGCGCATCATGCGGCAGATCACGCATTACCGGCAGGCCTACTTTTCTTCCGAGGTGATGCACGTCCTGTATTTGATTGCCCTCTCCTTTGTCGCGGCCGCGTTAAGCTGGTACCTGCTCGAACGCCCCGTCAACCGCTTCAAACGGCATTTTCATTACGCGCCGTGACCGATTCCCACATGAGCGCCCCACCGCCGGTCAGACTAAACTGGTGCCTCCGGTTGAAACGAAAAGTCTTTTTCAACAGCCGCTATGCCGTGGCCCAGGCCTGTTACTTGCTTTACCGGGCTCTTTTTAAGCTGGGACCGAGGGGAGCATGGCAGTATGCAGCCGCAAAATTTCGCGCCAGCGGCCGCCGGGATCAGCTGGCCTCCATCAAGGTCGCCTCCGATCTGTGCGTTTCCTTGCGGAATTGCCGGACGGATCTGGCGATTTTCGAACAGGTCATGCTGCTCGAGGATTGCCGGCCGAAAACGGCGGTGGGCCGGCCGGTCGAATATATCATCGACGCAGGGGCTCACATCGGCTGCTCCAGCATTTATTTCGCGCTGCAGTACCCCCGGGCCTGCATCCTCGCGGTGGAGGCAGCTGCCTCCAATTTTGGACAGTTGGTGAGGAACACGACAAAGATTTCTTCCATCCGCCCTCTTCATGCGGCCGTTTTCCACCGGGCGGGCGAAGTTGTGGTGATCAATCCGGAAAGTGAGCCGTGGGGATTCCAGGTTGGAACACTTCCGGAAAATCAATCCGCCGGCGCGGCCGTTCAGGCGCTGACGATCGATGAGTTAATGATCCGCTTCGGTTTTCCCCGCGTGGATGTCTTGAAGCTGGATATTGAAGGAGCGGAAAAAGAGATTTTTCAAAGCGATGTCAGCTCCTGGCTGCCACGGGTCGGCTCGATCGTCGTGGAACTCCACGACCGCTTCAAAGGTGGATGTTCGGAGAGCTTTTACCGCGCCGTGGCCGGCATGCCTCACGAGCTGCGAAACAACCTCAACAATGTCGTCTGGATCAACCGATCGGATTCCCTCCGGTCTTGAGGCATGACTACCACCGCGCCCCGCCTCTCGGTTATCATCTGCACGCATAATCCGCGCGAAATCTATCTCGGCCGCACGCTCGCGAGCCTGCGCGGCCAGACTCTGCCTTTTTCTGATTGGGAACTCATCGTGATCGACAACGCCTCGACCGAACCGGTGGCAACGCGCACCGACCTGACCTGGCATCCATCGGGGCGCTTCGTCGCCGAGGCTGAAATTGGTCTCACCGCCGCGCGCTTGCGCGGCATCGCCGAGGCGCGCGCCGAGTTGCTGGTTTTCGTCGACGATGACAATGCGCTCGCCCCCGACTACCTTGAGCGCGCGCTCGATCTTTCCGCGGCCTGGCCGATGCTCGGCGTCTGGGGTTGCGGCGATTACACGCCGGAATGGGAGATGGCGCCGCCGCCCGACTTCGCCGAGTATTTACGCTACCTGGCCGTGCACCGAGCGGCGGGAGATCGCTGGTCAAACCGCCCCTTCGACTACGATGCCATGCCGGCCGGCGCAGGACTCTGCGTCCGCGCCTCCGTGGGGCGCCGTTATGCCGGTAATGTGCGCGGCGACCCGAGGCGAAAGCGTCTCGGCCGGACCGGCGGCAATCTGGCCGGCTGCGAGGACTTTGATCTGGCCCTGACCTCAATCGAGCTTGGCCTCGGCACAGGGGTTTTCACCATTTTAAAAATGATCCACTTTATGCCGCGCCAACGGATCGAAGAGAGTTATTTGCTGCGGCTGGTGGAAAGTCACGCCTGCTCGACGGTGCTGCTGCATGCCCTCCGCGACGCCGGCTTTCATCCGGCCCAAGGCGGCCTGATCGCGCGGCTCCGGGATTTCCGTTTTCGCCGCTCGCTCGGGCCGGTCGCTCGCAAGATTCACGAGGCAAGGCGCCGCGGGGAACGCCGCGGCTGGGAGCAATTTTCCGACTTGAGCAGCGAGTCGTCCGCGGCCCGGCCAAAAAGCCAGCATTAAATTGGACCTCTCTGTCGTCATTCCCACCCACAATCCCTCTCCCGTGCGGCTGCGGCGCACCCTGGAGGGACTGCGCGCCCAAAGCCTGCCGATGGGGCGATGGGAAACGATCCTGGTGGATAATGATTCGTCCTCGTTTCCTGATTCAGCGGTCTTGCGCGAGTGCGCACCGGAAAACCTCGCCGTGGTCCGCGAAACCAAGCTTGGCCTCACCGCCGCCCGGCGGTGCGGATTTCGCGCCGCTTGCGGCGCCGTCGCCGTGCTGGTCGATGACGACAATGTGCTCGCGCCCGATTACCTCTCCCGCGTCCTTGAACTTCTTGCCGCTCATCCGCGCGTCGGGGCGTGCGGCGGCAAGTCACTGCCCGAATTCGAAGTACCTCCGCCCTCCTGGACAACGGAGTTTCACGGCCTGCTGGCGCTGCGCGACCTCGGCGCCAAGCCGTTGATCTCGCACGGCCTGCGTCCGCCCGGTACGGCGCGCAACGACTACCCTCTTTTTGCCCCTTTTGGCGCGGGTATGGCGGTCCGCCGCGAAGCCTGGATGGCGTGGCTCGATGCGCCGGCCCACCGCACGACCTTCAATGACCGAACGGGTTGCGAGCTGACCTCCGGCGGCGACAATGACATCATTCTCACCGTGATGCAGGCCGGCTGGGAAGTGGCGTATTTTCCCGAATTGTCACTCCTTCATCTCATTCCCTCTTCCCGGCTTGATCCGTCTTATCTGGCGCGTCTGAACCGGGGAATCCAAAAATCCTGGATGCAGGTCTTGAGCGCGCATAATGCCTGCCCATGGCCGCCGCTCACGCCGCTGGGGGCGCGCCTGCGCAAGCTCAAGGCGTGGTGCGCCCGTCATCCCTGGTCCTCGCCGGCCGCGCGCATTCGCTACGCTGGTGCCGCCGGACATTTCGAGGGCCGGGTGCCGCGCTAAGCAGCGGTCGATTTGCGTCCCATTGCCGATGTCCGCAACAAAGATTTCCACTCCCCCTTTCCGACCATGCTGGCGGGACCGCCTTCTGCTCACCCTCAGGCGAAAAAACTGGCGCGGATTCATCCGGCTCCATCGAATGCTCAAGCCGGTGGACGGACGGCGTGAGTTAAGGACGGTCACCCGCTACGGCAGTCAGTTTTTGCTTACGCCATGGGACAGTGTCGATAGCTGCGTCATCCGGGAAGGTTTTTATGAATCGGAAGTCCTTGAGGCGGTTCGGCCGGCGCTGGGGCCGGGTTCTGTACTCTGGGTGGTCGGCGCAAATTTCGGCCTTCACGCCATCACGGCAAAGTTTCTGCATCCTCAGGCAGAGGTCGTGGCATTCGAACCTTTTCCAGCCATGGCGGCACGGCTGACAGAAAATGCCGCGCTCAACGGCGTTCATGTCGATCTACATGCTTATGCCTTGGGCGAGCGCCTGGAAACGCGTCCGTTTTTTGCCAATATCTCCGGCAATCCCGGCATGTCCACCCTCCATCCCGTTGAGGGGCTGGCCTACGATCAGCATTTTGTCGTGGCCACCCAGACAGCCGCCGCCGTGATCGAGCGCGGTCTGGCGCCGCCGCCCACCGCCATGATCATGGATGCCGAAGGAGCCGAAACGGAAATTCTCCGGGGTTTTGGGACGCACCTCGCCGCGGCCACACTCCGCGTGGTCGTATTTGAGGCGGCGAATGAATTTTTGGAAACAAAGTCTCCGGCCGATCTGCAACGCATCTTGATCGGCGCGGGATTCAGCCTGCGGGCCCTGGTCCGCCAGGAAGATACTGCCCATGCGCTGACAAATTTCGTCGCGTCGCGTCCATGAATGCTGCTCAACCCCGCTGGCTTCGCCTCGTCGCGCGCGCGCCGCGCCTGGCCGGTCAGCTGGCGCGCTGGGGTCTGCCGCGACGGGCGCTGCTGTTCGGCCCGCTCAGCCTGGGTGACGACCTTCTTTGCACCGCGGTGCTGCGCGAGGCGCGGCGGCGAGGAATGCCGTTCGCCATGTTCACGGCAAGGCCCGAGCTCTTCCGAGGGAACGCCGATCCCGCCCGGCTGCTGCCGATCGACGATTATTACATCGCCGCCATCCGTCGGCTCGGCGCGAAGGTGCATAAGCCCTACTATGTCTCGTCCGATCCACAATCTCCTGACCGCGACATTCTGCCACCGCGCCACATCATCGCTGAAATGTGCCGCCTGGCCGGGCTGCAGGGAACGGTGGCCCTCCGGCCATATTTTTTTCTCAGCGCCGAGGAGAGCCGCCGCGGCCGCCTTCATTCCAATCAGATTGCGCTGCACAGTTCAGGTCTGACCGCCGCGATCCCCTATGCGAACAAGGAGTGGGGCGCGGCCCGTTTTGCCGAGGTTGCGCGCCTCCTCGCCCCGACTTTTAAGCTGGTGCAGATCGGCTCGAAAAACGACCCGACCTTGCCGGTCGACTCCGATCTGCGCGGCAAGACCACGGTGCGCGAGACTGCCGCCGTTCTCGCCGCCTCCCGGGTCTTCATCGGTCTCGAAGGGTTTCTCGCCCATCTCGCGCGCGCCGTGGACTGTCCGGCGGTGGTGATTCTGGGCGGTCGGGCCCGGCCGGAAACGTTCGGTTATGCAGCCAATCGCAATTTTTATTCTGAGCTGCCCTGCGCTCCCTGTGGCCGCCGCAGCACCTGCGAGTATGGCTTGGAATGCATGGCCCGCATCACGCCCGTAGCGGTCGCCACCGCAGCCCGCGAACTCGCCGGCCGGGCGCCGGGCCCGCTGCCGGTCGACACCGCTGACCTGCCATGAGTCAGCCTGACCTTTCCGTGATCATTCCGGTCTATAACCGCGGCGAGATTATCCGCTATACGTTCGAGAGCGTGCGCCGCGCGTCCGAGAGATTAACGGTGGAGACCATCGTGGTGGACGACGGTTCAAGTCCACCTGCCGCCGATATGCTGGCCCGCCTGGGCCTCCATCCCAGCCGCCTGGTCCGTCAGGATAACCAAGGGTTGCTCTTTGCGCGCCTTGCTGGTCTCGCGCAGGCCAGCGGATATCACGTATTGTTTCTCGATTCGGACGATCTTGTCGGCCCGGAGAAATTCCGGCGACAGATTGCCGCGATGAACGCGACCGGAGCGGAAATCAGCTATAGCGATTCGGCGCGGTGCGTCTTGGAGGGCGACTACGACCGGCTCGCCGTGGTTCCGGACGGCCCGGCGGCGGACACCGCTGACGCCACCGAATTCTGCCTCGAGGTGCAGCCGGCGCCGCATTCGCCAATTTTTCTCACCGCTTGGCTGAAAGAAGCGGTGGCACAGGCGTTTTTTCCTCCCTCGCCGCTCTATAATTGCGTGGCGGAAATCTGGTTTTATCACAACGCTGCGCCGCGCGCCGGACAGGCGGTCCGCGTGCCCGGCCCGCATACGATTGTCGGTCTCCATCCGGGGGCCCGCCTGACCAACCACTGGGAACGGTTGGCGGTGGCCTCACTGGCGGTGATGGAGGCGTTTGCCCGCGCCTGTCCGGACACGCCCGATGCTCCGCGAGCGCAACAACTGGTGGCGGAAGCCGCCTTCCGCTCCTGGCGCAAGCTACCGCGGAACTTTAATGGGGAATTTTGCGAACGGATCCTCGGTTTATGGCGGAAGCTCGGCCCCGGACGGCGGCAAAAACTCGGCGAAAATAATTTTCAGATTGTTGCCCGCATACTTGGTCCGGCGACGGCCGGGCGACTCTTGCGATGCTGGCAGGCCAAGCCTTACGCGTCTTGCCGGACCCTGCCGGACGAGGAGGTTGAACGCCTGCTACGAGCGATTCCCCCACCATGAACGCGAGCCATCCGCCCTTTCGGCAAACCGCCGCCCGCCTGGGCCTCGGTCGCCTGGCCTATCTTTTCTGGTACAAACCGCTGGCCGAAATCGCACGATCCCGCCGGGAAGGCGGACCGGTCAATCAGTGGGTCAACCGGCGGGGCCGGCAGGCGATGATGGCCGCGGCGCGACAATTGCCGCGCCGGCCTCCTCCCGGGCCGGCGGCGCCGGAAGTATGCTTTCTCACCGGAAAAAAATTCTGGTATCAAACCGCCTTTTGCTGCTGGTCGCTCTCCCACCACGCCGGCCGGGAGTTTGCGCCCGTGTTCATAGACGACGGGACCTTTGACGAACGCCTCCACGCCGAATGCCGGCGGATTTTTCCCGGCGCCCGCTTCCTCGATCAGGAAAATGTCGAGCCGGTCCTCGATGCCTGTCTACCCGAAAAAAAATTTCCCGCCCTCCGTCAACAACGCCGGAGCTACTTGCATCTGCGCAAAATCACCGACGCCCATGCGGGACATCGCGGCTGGCGCGTCGTGCTTGATTCAGACATGCTTTTTTTCCGCCGGCCGGACGCCGTGCTGGAATGGCTGGCTGCGCCGGATCGGGCCATTCACATGCTTGATGTGAAAGATTCCTACGGTTATCCCGACGCCACCCTGACCTCCCTGGCCGGCCGCCCCCCTCCGGAACGCTTAAATGTCGGCATCTGCGGCCTGCGCAGCGATGCCATCGATTGGGAAAAACTGGAATTTTGGTGCGCCCGCCTGCTCGCCCTCCATGGCAGCAGCTATTATCTCGAGCAGGCGCTGTGTGCCTTGCTGCTCGTAGAGACGACACCGCTGCGCCTGCCAGCGGCGGACTATATCGTCATGCCCGGCGATGCCGAATGCCGCGCGCCTACTGCCGTATTGCATCACTATGTGGCCGAATCGAAACGCGGCTATTTTCGCCATGCCTGGCGGCATCTCGTGCGATGAAAGTTTTTATCCGCAGTGAGTTTGTCCCGGCGGCGGCCACCTTCGCGCTCGGCACCGGCCTGGCTGCGCTGACTTACCGCAGGGGGCGAATGCTGACCTTTGATGGTTACTATTATTGTGAGCTGGCCAAGGGCTTCAGCCGAAGCTGGCCCGACCGGTTGGGCAATCACTGGACCTTCGGCTATCCGTTTTTAGGCGGACTAGCGGTGCGAGCCGGCCTGCCGGCTTACGCGGCCTTGACAGCAGTTTCGCTCATCTTCTTTGCGATCTTGATCGCGCTGGCCGGAGCCGCCCTGAAACCCAATCCCTGGCGCTGGCTCATCATCTCGGCCTTGGCGGCTGCCCCGATCGTCGGCGTGCAGCTTTTCGGCATTTTGACCGAGCTGCCGTTTGCGGCCGCGCTGCTCGGCCTGGCCGTCAGTCTCGCCGGCTGGCCCCGGCGCGCCGCCTTGGGCAACGCTGCCGGCTGCGCGGTGCTGGCACTGACCCTGCGTTATGCGGGCATCGTCACGGTGGCGATGCTGGCTTGTTGGCTCATGGTCCAATGGCAGGAGCTTCGCCGAGCCCGGCGTCTGAGCGAGGCAATCGCGGCGTGCTTGATCACTGCCGCCTTGATGACGACCCTCATCGGAATCAACGTCTACCAGAGTGGGCATGCGAGTGGAGCCGACCGCGGCAGCGCGCCCGGCCTTCACACCCTTCCTTGCCAGCTGTTGAATCTGGGCTGGTCCGCACCGTCCGCCTTATTTGCCGGCGGGCTGCGCGATCGGCTCGGGATAGAGACGCTGGCGGGAAAGTTGATTGGCCTTGCGATTTTTGCGCTCATTACCGCGGTGAGCGCATGCGCCTGGCTCCGGCCGCGAACGTCATTCTCCCGTCCACTGGCATTGGCCGCCTTTGGCTATTTGGCGGGCATGGGAGTACTGCATTGCGTGGGCGATTTCGATGCGTTGTACAACGCGCGCACCTTCCTGCCCGCGCTTTTTCCGCTCGGACTGCTGCTCGCTGAACAAGCCGGGACCCGCCGGAGCGCATTGCTGGCGGGCTGCGTGATCCTGCTCGCCGGGGGAACCGTCGCCGCCTTTCGCGGGATCAGCCGCCAGGTTGGCGGTGACGTTCAGGCCGCGATCATGCCGCTGCGCTCGAAGCTGACTCCGACCGACACCGTGGCGATCAATGACGATGCCTTTTCCTTGTCTGCTTATCTTTCCCAGCCAACCCATCGCGCCTGGTTCGAAAACTGGAATGAGAACAGCACCGACCGCTTTCTCGTCGTCGCCGCCGAGCCGCGCGATCGTTATGGTGACAGCAAGCCGCTCCCCAAAGGCTGGCTCGATCTCTGCGGGCACTTGGTCGCTCGTCACCGTTA
>DASRHD010000073.1:0-19813 GCA_035650695.1 Opitutaceae bacterium | reverse complement strand
GGCAGCTGCGCTACGCCTTTGGCCGGGTCTACACCGGCGCAAATTCGCTCAAGTCACTCAACTACGGCTCAACTCAAGCCGGCAAATGATCAGCGCAGGCGGGCGAAGCTGGCCTGGAGCAGGTCGAGGTCCGACGCCCCCTTGGTCTTCTCGCGCGCCCGGGCGATGAGCTCGGCCTCGAGACGGTTCTTGGTCGGGCGCTGCACTTCATAGAAAACGCCGAACGAACCCGGCCACGGTTCCGTCGCCAGCCGGAAGGCGGCGATTTCATCGGCGGGGTCGTGGCGCGCCGCGTCCTCCGCGCTGCCGTCATTTTTCTTCAGTTCGATGGTGCGGAAGCTTCCGCCCTTGCGCGGATTGCCCGCATCAAACGCCCCGGGAAAAAATTCCACGCATTCGGAAAGGATTTCCACCACGGAGAAACCGTCATGGCGCGCCGCGCGCTCCATCATTTCGATCATGTGGTTGACCTGGGTGGCGTGGCTGCGGGCGATGAAGGTGGCGCCGCTGTTGAGCAGGGTGCGCATCGGATTGACCGGCTGGTCGAGCGCACCGGTCGGATCGGTCTTCGACTTGAAGCCGACCGGCGAGGTGGGGGAAGTCTGCTTCTTCGTCAGGCCATAGACAAAATTGTCCATGATCACGTAGGTCAGGCGGACGTTTTTGCGCGCGGTATGAACGAGATGATTGCCGCCGATGGAAAAGCCGTCGCCGTCGCCGCCGAAGGCGAAAACATGGAGATCGTCGCGTCCAAGGCTGATTCCGGCGGTGAAGGGCAGGGACCGGCCGTGAATGAAGTGACCGCCGTGGGTGTTGACGAAATAGGGAAAGCGCGAAGAGCAGCCGATGCCGGCGAAGGTGACGATGTTCTCGTGCGGATACTGCAGCTTTTCCAAAACGCGGTAAAAGGCGGCGAGGACGGCAAAATCGCCGCAGCCCGGGCACCAGGTCGGATGGTCCGCGGTCAGGACTTTTTTGCTCAGCGGGGCGCGCCCGTTGGCGGCGGGCGGGCTGGAGCGCGGCGGGGCGGGGGAGTTCGGAACGGCGGCGGTGGACATGGAGAGATTAGCCTTGCGGCGGAAGGTCGCGCAATTTGCCAAAGGCCAGATGGCGGGCGACGCCCTCGATGATCTCGCTGACGCGGAAGGTCAGCCCGTCGGTCTTGGTGATGCTGCGAATGGCGGGGTTGGCGTACCGGGCGCGCAGCAGCGTGGCGAGCTGGCCGAAACCGTAAAGTCCCTCGTCGTTCATTTCCACCACCAGCACTTCGCGGTAACGGCGGAAGATTTCGTCGAGACCGGGCGGCAGGGGATGGAGGTGCCGGAGGTGGAGCTGGCCGGCCTTCATCCCGTCGCTGCGCAGACGGGCCATGGCCTCGCGGATCGGACCGTAGGTTGAGCCCCAGCCGGCGAGCAGCACGTCGCCCTCGGCATCGCCATAAATTTCCGGCGCAGGCAGGGAGGCGCCGAGCCGTTTGATTTTTTCGCGGCGCTTCGCCGTCATTTTCAGATGCATCGCCGGATTACCGGTCGGGTGACCGAGCTCGTCATGCTCCAGGCCGGTGACCACCGGATAGACGCCGCCGGCCATGGGCGCGCCGGGCGGTACGCGCCGGCTGGCGCCATCCAGCGGGTACGGCTTGTAGTCGGCGGGACGCGGGGAGAGATCGAGTTTGGGATCGGCCACGAGTTTTTTCAGGTCCGGCTCCTCGAAGGCCTCGATCCGCGTGGCCAGCGCCTGGTCGGAAAGAATGATCACCGGCGTGCTGTATTCGCGGGCGATGCGGCCGGCTTCGAGCGCGATGTAGAAACAGTCCTCCACGTCGCGCGGGGCGAGCACGACGCGGGGCGCGTCGCCATGGCTGCCGTAGATCGCCTGCAGCAGGTCGCTTTGCTCGACATTCGTCGGCATGCCCGTGCTCGGGCCGCCCCGCTGCACGTTGATGACGATCAGCGGCATTTCCGACATCACGCCCCAACCCAGCGCTTCCATCTTGAGCGAAAGGCCCGGGCCGGAACTGCCGGTGACGGCGAGATGGCCGGCATAGGCGAAGCCGAGCGCCTGGGAAACGGCGGCCAGCTCGTCCTCCGCCTGGACAAAGATGCCTCCGTACTTCGGCAGCTCGGTCCGGAGCATTTCCATGATCGAGGACCAGGGTGTGATCGGATAGCCCGCGCCGTAGCGCACGCCGGCCGTGAGCAGGCCGTAGCCGAGCGCGGTGTTGCCGTCCATCGTGACCTGCGGCCGGCCGGCCGGCCGCGGTTTGCGGTCAAAGCGGTAGCAATGGCCGAGCAGGTTTTCCACCGGCAGGGCGAAACCGGCGTCGAAGGCCAGCATGGCATTGCGGACGATGTCCTCGCTGCGGCCGCCGAAGCGCGCCTTGACCAGATCGCGCAGCTTGTCGACGTCGAGATTGAAGGCGCGCGCGATCAACCCGAGCACAAAAATGTTTTTGCCCTTGTCCTTGGCCGCCCCGCCCACCGCCTCGACCGTGCGGCTGGTGATGGGAATGCCGACGGCAGTGAAGCGCCGGTCGTCCGGGTTCGGCTTCACATGGTCGCTGTCATACACCAGCACGCCGCCGGCCCGCAGCGACTCGATGTGCGACTCGTAGCTGTGCTGATAGAACGCGACGAGGAAATCCGCCTGGTCGCCGGCGGACAGGATCTCCCCCGTGCCCATCCGCACCTGAAAAATCGACGGCCCGCCGGATATCGTCGACGGGATCGTCATGTAGGTCATGACATCCTGGTCGCTCCGGCCCGCGAGCCGGGCGAGAAATCCGCCGATCGTCTGGATGCCGTCCTGCGAATTGCCCGCAAGGCGGATGACCGCATCAGGAATGGTTTTAACGGAGCCGGCGTCGGAAGAGTCTGCGCCAGCCGGGGGAAAATTCAGGCCGACCATGGAGGCGGGTAACAGTGCATCCGAAACGGAGACTGTCAACGATCCGGCGTTCGCGCGCGGCAAAACGCCCGCCCGGGCCGTTCAATGCTCATGGAAATAGGGATCGGCCTTTTCGCTGATGAGCTGCTGGCCGCGCTGCCGGGTGGCCGCCACGTGGCGATGGGTCAGCTCATTGAGCACTTCATCCACATCCCGGTCCTCCACGTAATAAGTTAAAGCATGTTCTCGGAGTTGGCTCCAGTAGTTCTCGAAATAGTTGCGGCTGGCCTCGGCGACGGTCTCCCGGGCGGCCTCCGCCTTGGCGTGGAGCGGGGACAGTTTTTTTCCCAGCAGCGAACGCACCTCCGCCTCCTCGCTTTGGACGGTGGCGAAGGCCTCGGCATCGGAAAGCGGCCCCAGATTATCCACCCATTGCGTCATGTCGGCGAAGGGAGGCACCAGCACCCGCACCTTGGCGTAAATCGTGCCGGCGATGGCCTGGCTGAGGGCGCGGGCGGCCGCTTCCAGTTTTCCCGAGGCGGTATCGAGCCGGCCGGCGGCCAGCCGCAGTTCCGCCATGGCCGCCGCCCGCGCATCGAAGGCGGCCCGGGAGTTCTGCTTCGGTCCGCCAATGGCGGCGGCGGTGTTTTTCAGCTCGCGGGCAAAGGCCAGCAGCTGCTCGCCGTAAGGATCAACCTGCCGCTCCCAGGCATCGATGGCCGAGACCACCTCGGTGCTGTAACGATAGTCCGGCGACTCTTCCCAAAGAAAATAATGCAGCTTGGTCTGCAGGGTGGATTTCAGCCAGTGCTCGAGCGTATCGATTTTTGCCCGCCGCCCTTCGAGCGAGTTCTCGTTCTCCAGCACCGCTTGCATCGTGCTCTCAAATGTCTTCCTAGTGCCCGGAACGGCGAGAATTCCAAAGGGAGGCCGCGTGCTTTCCACTTCCTGCTTGTGCGCGGCCACTCCGGCCAACGCGTCATTCAAATTCTCGCGGCAAAGGGCGAGATAGGCTTCGTCGCGCAGAAGGAAAATGGTCTCCTCTGGCAAGGTCATGACGTTTATCGGTTAATCGGTAGGTAATACACCCTATTAAAATAAGTCAATCCAATTTTTGACTTAAAATTTACAGTTTCGAATACAAAAGGAATTCTAATAGACTTAAATATTAATAACTAGCACATTATAAACATATAACAAACTAGCGAAAAGTAAAAAATAGGCTTTGCGAAGCGAGGGGGGCTGAGCTAACAATATCTTCCATGTTCCTTTTGCTTTCCCGCATTTTCAAGATCTGGCTCTTTGCAATGGTCATTCCTGGCATCGGCTGGTGCTCCGCCGACGCAGCCGCCACGCAAGCGCCGGAAAAGCCCGTGGTCTGGCGCCTCGACAACACCGCGTTGATCGGCGGATTAAATCCGGAAGTGCTCGGCTCGCCGCGCGTGGTGAAGGACGAAACGCAGGGCGCGGTCATTTCCTTTGACGGTGCCCATGATGCGTTGGTGGTGCCGGTCAATCCGATTGCCGGATGGCCGCAGTTTACCATTGAAGTTCTCCTCAAGCCCGACCCGGTTGGCCCCGCGGAACAGCGCTTTTTTCACATCGCCACGGACAACCCGAAAAACCGCGCTCTGCTGGAAACGCGCATCCGGCCCGGCGGACAATGGTGCCTCGACGCCTATCTCGGCTCGAACGGCGTGAGCCAGCCGCAGATCGATTGGAAGGCGCTGCATCCGGCCGGTCGCTGGTACTGGGCGGCGATGACCTGCGACGGAAAACGCCTGGCGCACTACGTCAACGGCCACGAGGAGGGCACGGGCGCTTTTGACTATGCGCCGCTGGCGCCGGGAAAAACCTCGATCGGCGTGCGGATGAACCGGGTTTATTGGTTCAAGGGCTGCATCGCGGAAATCCGTTTTTATCCGGCGGCGCTGGCGCCGACGGAATTGCCAAGCACAGATAAGAAGTGACGCGCCGCGCGAAGGTCAGGGCGCTGGTTTCGCTTCGGCCTCGCCGAGCAAGGAGCCGAGGTCGAGTGGGCGGGTGAACATGGCCACGCCGCCGCCCTGGGCCGGGCGCGGCCACGATTCCCGCGGACGGTCCCAGTAAAGTTCCACGCCATTGTCGTCCGGATCGCGCAGATAAAGCGCCTCGCTCACGCCGTGATCGGACGCGCCCTCGAGCGGAACCGCCGCCTGCCGGAGACGGCACAGCGCATCCGCCAACAAGGCGCGCGTCGGATAAAGAATCGCCACGTGGTACAGCCCGGTCGTTCCGGGCGGAGGCGGTTTGCCGCCCAAGCTTTCCCAAGTGTTGAGTCCGATGTGGTGGTGGTAGCCGCCGGCGGAAACGAAAGCGACCTGGTTGCCGACGCGTTGCATCAGTTGGAAACCGAGCACGCCGCAGTAAAATTCAAGCGAGCGGTCGAGATCGGCGACCTTGAGGTGAACATGGCCGATGCGGACGCCGGCATCGATCGGCGGAAAATTCATCGCAGTCATGGGCGCAAAATGCTGCGATTGTCCGGAAAAGCAAAATCCCGCAGGCCGGGCGCGTTGTTAAATCTTTTCACGGTTCTTGCGCCTGGACATTTTACGGCCACAGTCCGGCCAATGAAAATTGGCATCATCGGTTCCGGAGACGTCGCGCGGTCGCTGGGCAGCGGCTTCCTCAAGCACGGCCATGAAGTGACGCTCGGCACGCGTGAGGCGGCCAAACTGGCGGATTGGGCCAAGGAGAATCCGCGCGGGCGGGTGGGAAGCTTTGCCGCCGCCGCCACGTTTGCGGTTGAGGCGGTAGTGCTCGCGGTCAAGGGCGGGGTGGCGATCGACGCCCTGCGCGCCGCCGGCGCGGCCAACCTTGCCGGCAAGGTGCTGATCGATGCCACCAACCCCATCGCCGACGCTCCCCCGGCCAACGGCGTCCTCAAATTTTTCACCACCTTCCACGAATCGCTGATGGAACGCCTGCAGCGTGAATTTCCCGGCGTGCGGTTCGTCAAAGCGTTTAATTCCGTCGGCGCCGCCTGCATGGTGAATCCGCAGTTCGCCGGCGGGACGCCGACCATGTTCATCTGTGGCCAGGACGAGGCGGCGAAGAAGACGGTGACCGCGATTCTCGATCAGTTCGGCTGGGAGACCGCCGACATGGGCGGAATCGAGGCGGCACGGGCCATCGAACCGCTTTGCATGCTCTGGTGCATCCCCGGCTTCCGGCAAAATGACTGGGTTCACGCTTTCAAGCTGCTGAAATAGCCGCGGTGCGGAGGTCCGGCGTGGTCCGGGCCGGATTCTCCCAAGCCGGTCCGCCGCGGGGCGCCGGTTCTAGCTGGTATCGTCGACCGGGGCCCTTTATCCTGGGTGGAAAGTATCTTTTTTTCAGAAAAAGCGTCTTTCTTTTCATCGATGAAACCGCCCCCAGCTCTCTGCATTCTTCTGGCAGCCTTGTCGCTGCCGGCGCTCCGCGGCGATGAGCCGCTCTCGGTCCAGCCGGCGGAAGACAGTTTCCGCTTGTCGGACTTCCTGCCGCGCGGCTTGCAAAGCAATCCGCGGTTAAACCTTTCCCTCATTACCGAGGTAACCGCGGCGGGGAAAAAGCTCACGCCGCCGGACCGAAACCATCCCGTTTATTATATCGCGGTGGACGGCGGCATGGACGAAGCGGGCAATGTCATCGCGGGCGAGCAGCCGCCTTCGACCGAGCAGTGGCGAAAGGTCATGATCGCCTCGCTGGCAGGAAGCGGCTACCTGCCTGCTTCCGCCCTGCATCCGCCGACATTGGTGGTGCATTGCCGCTATGGCTCATTTAACCAAATCAAGCCCGCGAATGGCGGATCCCTGGACGACCCGTCGACGGAGAACAATGTCCAGCTTGATCCCCAGCAGTTCAGAAACCTTGTCTACAAGGCCGCTTTGGTCGGCGGGGAAAAATTCTCGGTTGATCTGATTCGGGCGATGAGCACCAACACCCTGTCTTTTTTCCGCATGCAGGGCGCTCATACCGACACCCTGGTCAATCTGGCGTTTGACAATCTTTATTACGTCATCGCCTCGGCCTATGATTACGACGCGGCGACGCGAGGCCAGAAGGTCCTGCTGTGGCGGACCAAAATCGCCACCGATTCCTATGGCATGATGATGGAGGATGTGGTGCCGACCTTGACGATCGACGCCCGTGAATATTTCGGACATCCGACCGACGGTCCGGTGGTCTTGCATCCCCGCATGCTCTCCGGCCGGGTGATTCTTGATCAGCCGGTGGTGAGGGATTATCTGGAAAGAACACCGGCGAACGCGCCGGCACCCAAGCCGTGAAAAAAGGGTGGCGCGGGGATCTCCCGCGCCACTGAACAACAAAGCGTCATTTCGCCGGTACTACGGATTGTCGAAATCGTCCCGGTTCGTAAGCAGGGTTTCGATTTCCTCCCGGGTCGCGCCGGTCGCCCGTTGAATGCGCCCGATCAATTCTTCTTCCTTGCCGTCCACATAACGGAGGTCGTCGTCGGTGAGATTGGCGTATTTTTGTTTCAGCTTCCCTTTGGCGATGTGCCAGTTTCCTTTCAGCGTTTGCGCGTTCATTCGCAGCTCCTCTGGTTAAGGGTTTGAGTGCGCCGCCCGGAATTGATTTCCGCCGGCTTAAGCTGGCTCCCTCACGCATGCACAGGCCATGCCACCCCTCCCTCGCTTTGCAAGTGGCAAGGGCCGAGGGAAATGGAACTTTGGCCCTCGGCGCGCGGGGGGCGCGGCATGCAAAATGAAAAAGTATCCGGACCGGCGCCGTGAAATCTGCATGCATCCGGCCGCGAACAAAAGCCCCGCGCCGGGGGGGCGCGGGGCGGAAAGACTGCGGTGACGCAGAAACTATTTCTTCTTGGCCGTGAGATCCGCGACCGCCGCCTGGGCGGCGGCGAGACGGGCCACCGGCACGCGGAAGGGCGAGCAGCTGACATAGGTCAGGCCCAGTTTGTGGCAGAATTTGACCGAATCCGGATCGCCGCCATGCTCGCCGCAGATGCCGAGCTTGATGCCGGGACGGGTGCGCGATCCTTTTTCGATCGCAATCTGCATCAGCTGGCCGACGCCGCTTTGATCGATCGAGGCGAAGGGATTCTTTTTGAAGATTTCCGCCTCCTGGTAAGGGGCCAGGAACGAGCCGGAGTCGTCGCGGCTCATGCCGAGCGCGGTCTGGGTGAGGTCGTTGGTGCCGAAGCTGAAGAACTCGGCGGTGTGGGCGATCTCGTCGGCGGTGAGGGCGCCGCGCGGAATTTCGATCATGGTGCCGACGGAATAGGAGAGCTTGGACTTCGTCTCCGCCTGCACCTTGGCCGCGACCTGGTGAACGATGGCGACCTGCAGATCGAGTTCCTTTTTGAAACCGACAAGCGGGATCATGATTTCCGGCCGGGCCTTGACCCCGGCCTTGCGCGCGAGCGCCGCCGCTTCGAAAACGGCCCGGGCCTGCATCGCGGTGATCTCCGGGTACTTGATGCCGAGGCGGCAGCCGCGGAAGCCGAGCATGGGATTGAACTCATGCAGTTCCTGCACGCGCTGCATGATTTTTTCCACCGGAATGCCGAGTTTCTTGGCGAGATCGAGCTGCTGTTCCTTCTCGTGGGGGAGAAATTCATGCAAGGGCGGATCGAGGAAGCGGATGGTCGCGGGATAACCGGCCAGCGCCTTGAAGATGCCGAGGAAATCCTCGCGCTGGTAGGGGAGAAGCTTGGCCAGCGCCTTCTCCCGCGCTTCGAGCGAATCGGCGAGGATCATTTCGCGCATGGCGTCGATGCGGTTGCCCTCGAAAAACATGTGCTCGGTGCGGGTCAGGCCGATGCCGGTGGCGCCGAAGGCGACGGCGTTGCGCGCCTGCTCGGGCGTGTCGGCGTTGGTGCGGACGGCGAGTCTCGTCACCTGCGCGCACCATTTCATCAGCTGGGTGAAGTTCTGGTAGGTGCGGCTCTTCGTCGCGGCGGTGTCGCCGTGGATCAGGCCCTGGATGACCTCGGATGGCGCGGTCTTGACCTCGCCGGCGTAAACCGTGCCGGCGGTGCCGTCGATCGAGAGGTAGTCGCCCTCATTGAAAACCCGGCCGCCCACGGTCAGGGTGCACTTGTCGTAATCGATCTGGAGCGCGGCGGCGCCGCAGACGCAGACCTTGCCCATCTGGCGGGCGACGAGTGCGGCATGGGAGGAGACGCCGCCACGGGCGGTGAGGATGCCCTCGGCCGCGATCATGCCGCGCAGGTCCTCGGGTGAGGTCTCGACGCGCACGAGGAGGACTTTTTCGTTTTTGGCGGCGGCGTGGACGGCGCGCTCGGCATTGAAATAGATCTTGCCGGTGGCGGCGCCGGGGCCGGCGGGCAGGCCGGAGGCGATCGGCTCGTGGCCCTTGAGCGCGGCGCGGTCGAAGATCGGCGCCAGCACCTGGTCGAGCTGATCGGCAGGCACGCGGGTGATGGCGGTGCGCCAGTCGATGAGTTTTTCCTTCACCATTTCACAGGCGATGCGGACTGCGGCCACGCCGGTGCGCTTGCCGTTGCGGGTCTGCAGCATGTAGACGACGGAATCCTGGATGGTGAACTCGAAGTCCTGCATGTCCTTGAAGCGGCCTTCGAGGGTCTGGCGGATCCGCTCCAATTCATGATAAGCGGACGGCATGACCTCCTTCAGTTTCAGCACCGGCTGGGGCGTGCGCACGCCGGCGACAACGTCCTCGCCCTGGGCATTCATCAGGAATTCGCCATAGAAAACCTTCTCGCCGGTGGCCGGGTCGCGGGTGAAGGCGACGCCGGAACCGGACTGGTCGCCGGTGTTGCCGTAGACCATGGCCTGGACGTTCACGGCGGTGCCCCATTCCGACGGGATGCCGTACTTCCGGCGGTAGACAATGGCGCGGTCGTTCATCCACGAGCCAAAAACGGCGCCGACGGCGCCCTTCAGCTGATCCCATGGGCTGAGAGGAAAGTCGCGACCGGTGCGCTCCTTGACCAGAGATTTGAAGCGGCGGACCAGTTCCTTGAGGTCGTCGGTGGTCAGCTTGGTGTCATCGATGTCGTGGTGGCCATGGCATTCGTCCTTGAGCTCGCCGATCACGGTTTCGAACGGTTCGTGGTCCTCGCCGGGTCGCTTCTGCACCCCGAGGACGACGTCGCCATACATCTGGATGAAGCGGCGGTAACAATCCCAGGCGAAACGGTCATTGCGGGTGCGGCGGGCGAGGGCGTCGACCGTCTGGTCGTTGAGGCCGAGGTTGAGAATCGTATCCATCATGCCGGGCATGGAGTCGCGTGCGCCGGAGCGGACGGAGACGAGGAGCGGATTTTCCAGGTCGCCGAACCGGGCCCCGACCTGGGCCTCGATGCTGGCGATGCCGGCCTCGATCTGCGGCTGGAGCGCGGCTGGATAGGTTTTCCGATTGTCGTAATAATAGGTGCAGACCTCCGTGGTGATGGTAAAGCCGGGCGGCACGGGCAGGCCGATGCGGCACATTTCGGCGAGATTGGCGCCTTTGCCGCCGAGAAGCGGCTTCATCGAGCCGTCGCCATCGGTCTTTTTGCCGAAAAGGTAGACATATTTCGGCGCTTTGGCCGGCCGGGCGGATTTTTTGGCCGGGCGGGATTTTTTGGCGGAGGTTTTAGCCATGATTTGGAGATGTTAACTTAAATTGCTCTGAGCTTCGCAATATGCGTAAAAGCCAAGGCAAGCAGCGCCCCGCCAGCCGTGTCAACGGCGCAAAAACAAAATTGCAACGGCGCGCCTGCCGCTGCGAAAGCCAGTGACTACCCGCGCGTTACTTTTTGCTTTCCCGGTGGAAGCGGACGACCACCCGGAACATCTGCAGGGCGAGCCAGAACACGCCGGTCATGCAGGCGGAGCCGTAGGCGGCCCAGAGATAAACCCATTTCGGGTCCGTTGCCGGCACGTGCGAGCGGAAAATAAGCAGAAAATAGACGAAAACCGCCAGGCAGAGCAGTGCGTCGACGGCAAGGCTCGCGGGCGTGGTGTATTTTTCGGACTCGGCCATGAGATTGAGGAAAAAAGGCAGAAAGGCGGCTTTGTCCAAAGAAAAATTTTCCGCCGTAGGTTCAACGACCCGCGAGCGGCGGAACATCAAGCAGTTCGGCGGCGAGATCCCGGTTGTCCACGGTGAAGCGCGGAGCCAGGAACGACCGGCCGTCGATCTTCCGTTCCACCGGAGCGTGCCGGGAAAAATCGAGCCCGGCCTCGAGGCGGAGCGGCGTCTTGCCGTCGAGGGTCGCCGCGACCGTCCAGACCGGGCCGGCCATTTGCGAAGAGATTTCCGCTGATTTCATCCGGGCGAGCAGTGCAGCCTCGGCGGCATCATCCGGGCAGTCGGCGGCCAGCACCAGCGCGCCGACGCGCACGGGCTTTTCCGGGGTGAATTTTCCCGGCGGGCCGCGATAATGAAAAATGGCGAGCCGACCCGCTCCCCATTCGGCGCCGTCGTCGATGAACTTCATTACCGCGGGCGAGCCGTCGAGGGCATCAGCAGCAAAAATGCGCACCGCCACGGCGGCGCCGCCTTCGCGCACGACCAGCACAGCGCCGGGCGGGACCGGCTGTGGATCTTTTGTGGTCAGATCGACCGGCTTGCCGTCGATGGCGATGCGCCCGGCATGCAGCGGCACGATCAGGCTGGTGGCGACGGGGGCGGCAGGTTCTTTTTCGGCGCGCAGCGCGGGCGCGAGGTCGAGCAGGGCGAGCACGGCGCCGCGTTCCTGCACGCAGGCCAGCGCCGGCGCCAGCACCCGCGGCTTGAGATGGCCGGAAGCATCCTTCAACCGGACCTTGCCGTACGGCGAATCGTGGACGTCCGCCGCCAGGGTGATGAAAGGCAGGTCGGGGCGGGCGCCGAGAATGACGCTGAGGGCGCGCGATTGCGGGCCGGCAAAGGTGCTGGCGCTGCCGATGGCAAAGCGTGGCGTGACGTAAAGCGTGCGGTCCTGTCCGGGCGCGTCGCCGTAGCGCGCACGGACGAAACGCTCCGGCTGCCGGGCGAGGTCGAGCGCAAAAGCGGGCGGCGTATAGCCACCGAGCCGGGCATTGGCCCAGATCAAAATCTGGTCGTTGGTGAGGAGCGGCTTCGGCGGAGCGGCGGCGCGCAGGCCGGCGCGGTAGTAGAGCTGGTTCACATTTTCGTCCGTGGAGAGAAAATTGTACACCCGGCTGTAGGCTCCTGCCATGACCTCTGTCGGAGGATAATAGCCGGCGGCGAGATCGACCCAAAAATAGTCGAGGAGGGCGCGGAGACGGGTGCGCACCGCCGGATCGCGTTCAACGTTCACCAGCAGCTCGAGGGCGCTCATTTGCACGGCGGAATAAGTCGGACTGGCAAATTCGCCGATGCCGGCCGTGCGCGTCTGACGGATGAATTCGTCGAGCATGGCCAGGCCTTCGGCCCGCGCCCCGGCGTCGTCCAGCGCCGTGCCGAGGGAGAGAAGATTGCCCATTTTCATGAGATAAATGTTGGTATAGGTGACCTTGACGTGATGACGTCGGATGGCGGCGACCGCGGCGGCGAGATGCGGCCGCGCCTCGGCACGAAAGGCGGGCGAAAGCTTGTCGCCAAAGAGCAGAAAAATCGGGCCGACCGGTTCCATGGTGAACTCGATCGCGTTGGCGTCGCGGATATCCGGATGATTTTCCTGCCAGGGAACGATTCCGAAATCGCGCGACGAAGCGTCCATTTCCTGCAGGGCGAAGACATGGCGGAGATAATTTTCCGCCCGCGCCGGCGGTTCGCCCAGGATCAGGCTGGCCAGCGCCGCGTGGCTGATGTCGCGCACGTCGGGCTCGGGGCGCGGCTTGGCCAGCGCGCGGTCCAGTTTGGCCAGCTGCGCACGGACATGGCCTTCAAGGACGGTGACCGGCGAGGCTTGAACCGCGGCGGCCGCAACGAAGGGGAGGGGGAGGATTACGAGGCGCAAAATTCGGCGAAGGCACATGATGGACAAGACGCAGCAGGACGGCGCCGCGTGACAATGATTATGACTCCGGCGGCCGGCCTCATGCAATTGAGATTGACCATCGCCTCAGCGGACGGCTTCCCTCCCGGCCTACCCCTTATGTCCACGAATGACGATGCGGTTGCCGCCGTCCCGGATGTGACGCCGTTGATGACGCGTATTCTTCGCTGCGGTGACTTTTGGCTGGGAGCGGCGCTTTTCGGCCTTGTCCTGGCCGCCTACTGGCCGGCGGTGAACGGCGGATTTATTTGGAACGACAGCGATTACGTCACGCGGGTGGGGCTGCGCTCGATGGGGGGGCTGGCGCGCATCTGGTTCCGGCCCGGCGCGACGGAGCAATATTATCCGCTTCTGCACAGCGCTTTTTGGTTCGAGCACAAATTGTGGGGGGATCATCCCGCCGGCTATCACCTGCTCAACATTCTCCTCCACGCCACCTCGGCGTGTTTGCTGCTGGCCGTGCTGCGCCGGCTGTCCGTGCCGGGCGCCTGGCTGGCGGCGTTTCTTTTCGCGCTGCATCCGGTCTATGTCGAATCGGTCGCGTGGATTTCCGAACAGAAAAACACGCTTTCAACCGTGTTTTATCTCGCGGCGGCGCTGAGCTATCTTCGCTTCGATGAAACCCGTCGGCGGGCGCCGTACCTCCTGGCGTCGGGATTTTTTGCCCTCTCGCTGCTGAGCAAGACCGTGCCGGCGACGCTGCCGGCGGCGTTGCTGGTGATTTTTTGGTGGAAACGCGGCCGGCTGTCGTGGTCGCGCGACGTCGGGCCGCTGCTGCCCTGGTTTGCCGTCGGCGCGGCGATGGGGCTCTTCACCGGCTGGGTGGAGCGGCATTACGTCGGCGCGACCGGACCGGACTTTGACCTGACGTTCGGCCAGCGGGGGTTGCTGGCCGGGCGCGTGGTCTGGTTCTACCTCGGAAAACTGCTCTGGCCGGCAGACCTGATTTTCTTTTATCCGCGCTGGAAGATCAGCACCGGGGAGACCGGGCAATATCTGTTTCCGCTCGCGACGCTGGCGCTGGTCGCGGTCGCCTGGTCGGTCCGTCGAAAGAACCGCGCGCCGCTCGCCGCCGTATTGTTTTTTGTCGGCTCGCTCTTTCCCACTTCGGGATTTTTCAACCTTTACGCGTTCATCTATTCATTCGTGGCCGACCATTGGCAGTACCTGCCGAGCATCGGCATCCTCGTGTTGGTCGCGGCCGGACTGACGGTCGCGTGGCGAAGCCTGCCGCCGGCGTGGCAGCGGGCCGGTCCGCCCTTTGCCGTCCTGCTGGCCGGCGTGCTGGCCCTCCTCAGCTGGCGGCAGAGCCGGATGTACACCGACATGAAGACCTTTTATCTCACCACGCTGCGCCGCAATCCCGGCTGCTGGATCGCCGACAACAACCTCGGTTCGCTCCTGCTCGATGAAGGGAACGTCGTGGAGGCAATGGGCTATTTCCAAAAAACACTGGCGCTCAAGGCGGACTATGCCCCGGCGCACAACAATCTCGGCAACGCCCTCGCCGAACTGGGCCGCACGCAGGAAGCGCTGCCGGAGTATCGCGAGGCGATCCGTTTGAAATCCGACTTTTTCGAGGCGCATTACAACCTGGGTCTGGCCCTCTCCGCCTTGAATCGCGTGCCGGAAGCAATGGCCGAATATGAGACGGTGTTGCGGGATAATCCCTACAGTGCCGACGCTCATTACAACCTCGGCGTTGCACTGGCCGGCCTCAATCGATTGCCGGAGGCGGCCGCGCAATACGAGGAGGTGCTGCGGCTCGACCCGAATGAAGTGGACGCCCGCAACAATCTCGGCGGCGCGCTGGCACAGATGGGCCGGCTGCCTGATGCAATCGTGCAGTTTCAGACAGTGGTGGAGCAGCGGCCGGACGACATTCAAGCGCGCCGCAATCTCGGCAACGCCCTTTACCTCGCCGGCCGGCTGCCGGCAGCGGCCGCGCAATTCCAGGAGGTGCTTCGACTCGATCCCGCTGACGCGCAGGCGCGAAACATGCTCAATCAGCTTCTGGCCCGGACCGGTCCGCCGCCGAAATAACCCGTTCCCTCCGCCGGTCTTCTACGGTGGGCCAATCCAAGTTTGTAATATAATACGTTACAAAATTGATTTGTTCGACCTCCAATTGGCTTCCAACGGCGTGCGGAAAAATTAAATGGCTCGGGCAGCAGCCATGCGCGGGCTCAACCTTTGGGCTTGAGGTGCAGATCGGCGAAATCGAGGAACCGGTCCCAGTCGGAGACGAGAATCTCGTGTTTGCCCGTGTGACATTGAAACCCGATCATGCCCTTGAGCAGCGGCGTATCGAGCGGTGGCATCTGATCGGTGCCGAGCCCTTCCTCGCCGAACAGTTTGTAGACCGGCGCGGCGGCGACGGCGGCCAGAAACTCGCCGCGCGGATCCGACCAGCGGTCGAGGCTGCCGGTGTTGAGAAAGAGCGGGCGCGGAGCGATGAGGGAAATGAGCATGTGCGAATCCACCGGCAGGTCGTTCCAGTGATGGGCGTAACGCGTGAAATTCGCGCAGAACTGATAGGAATAGTTGCGCGCCATATCATCGATGGTTTCGCCGTAGTCGCGGCGGCTGAGCGCCGCGCCCATTTCGCCGGAACAACTGGCCACCACCATGGCGAAACGCGTGTCCTCGGCGCCGGCCCAAAGCACGGTCTTGCCCAGCCGCGACTGGCCGAGGGCAATGATGCGCTTCGCATCCACGTCCTTGTCGGTTTCAAGGTAATCCAGCCCGCGGCTCAAGCCCCAGGCCCAGGCGCTGATCGCGCCCCACTCATTTGGCGCCGGCTCCTTCTGTCCGGGCTTGAGGCCGTGCACCCGCACACCGTATTTCTGCTCGCTGGTCACGCCGCGGTCGGGCAGGTCGGGTTCGATGTCGCAATAATTGATGACGGCGATGCCGTAGCCACGGGCGATGATCTTGTCGATCGGCCAACCCTTAGCCCGGCCGCGGTCCTTGTCGGTGTCGCGCTGCCAGCTGACGGTTTTACGGCTCCATGATTCCTCCAGCTTGATCGCGGGGTCCGGCCAGATCTGGTCGATGGCGTTGAAACTGAGGCAGAGAAAAACCGGCGACGGCTCCGACGCATTGGCCGGAAGATAAATCAGCATATCCGCCTTCGGTCCGTCCGCCTGGCCAAAAAAATTGATCGTGACCTGCTTGCGGATGGCCTTGCCGCCGAGGGCATGGCGGTCTTCATCAAAGACGGTAAAGGTCATTTCTTTCGGCCGGCCCGGACTGTGGCCGTGGATATCCTCGAGATAAAAGTTGAGGATTTCCGGGCGGCGTAGCGTGAGCCAGGTCCCGGCGTCGCGGACGGGCTGGCCATCTTGCAGGGTGAGCGGATCGGGCAGGGTGTAAACGCCGACCTTGGATTCGTCGTAATTGGTCGCACGAACGGCGGGGACCGCAAGCAGGGCGGCCGCGACCAGGCCGGTCAAAAGGCCGCGCCGGCGAAGGTCAGGAACTGATGTGGAGTTTCTTTTCATCGTCTGGGGTGGAAGGAGGGGTTTCCGGCAGGAGGGTGCCGTTGATTTTCACGTTTTCGAAGCGCAGGTTTTCCATCTGCCGCAGCCAGAGGGGCGCCTTGGCCGTGCCAATGCTGAGCCGGCGGATGACGACGTCACGGATCGGCGCGGCCGCCACGCCTTCCAGATAAACGCCGTAGGCACCGGCATCTTTGCAGGTAAGGTCCTCGAGCACGAAGTCGCGGAAGGATGGCGGGTGATTGCCACCGCGATAGCCATGGTAGTTGGTCTCGAAGCGGACAAAGGCTTCACGGATCTTGTCTGCGTCGATGCGGCGGGCGCGGACGTGCTCGACCACGCCGCCGCGGTCGAGATTGCCCTTGAAATAAAAGGCGGAGGCGACGGCACCGAGGTGGCAATCTTCCATGAAAACGTTGCGCACCCCGCCGGACATCTCGCTGCCGATGCAGAGCGCGCTCCAGCGCGAGCGCATGGTGCAGTGGCGGATGACGATGTTTTCCGACGGCCGGCCGGCCTTCCAGCCGTCCTCGTCGCGGCCGGACTTGATCGCAATGGAATCGTCACCGGTGTGGAAATCGCAGTTTTCAATCAGGACATCGGCGCAGGAGTCGGGGTCGCAGCCGTCATTGTTGGGATTCATGCTGTCGACCGTGACGTGGCGCACGGTGACGTTGCGGCAAAATACGGGATGGACGCACCAAAAAGTCGAATCGCGCACCGTCACGCCCTCGATCAGGACATTGGTGCAGCCGAAGGGCTGGATGGTGCTCGGCCGCAGCCACCGGCCGCCGGCAAAAACGCGCTGGTCGACCGGCACGCCCTCGGCGCCCATCTTGCGCAGTTCGGCGGGCGAGCCCTTGGTCTGCTTGGAATCCTTGAACAGGGCGAAGGTGCCGCGGGCGTTGCCGTCGATGATGCCTCCGCCGGTGATGGCGACATTGACCGCATCTTTGGCATAGATCCGCGGCGAATGGCCGTAGTAAAGCGTGCCTTCGTAGCGCGTGAGCACGGCAGGGAGGTAGTGCGCCGGGTCGGCGCCGAAGGTGAGCGTGGCGCCGGCGGAGACGTGAAAATCGACGTTGCTTTTCAAGCGCACCGGCCCGTCGCAGAAAAACGTTCCGGCGGGCAGGACCACGCGACCGCCGCCGGCCCGCACGCAGGCCTCGATCGCCCTGGCGATGGCGGCGCGGCAGTCGGTCTTGCCGTCGCCGACCGCGCCGAAATCGCTCACGACAAAGTCATGCTTGGGAAAAGACGGCGGCTCGATCCGCCGAAGGATTGCGTCCATTTCGCTCCAGTCATCGGCGGGCGGGGCGGCGGGGAGCGGCGCCGCAGCCAGGGCGAGGAGCGGCAGGCCAAGCCAGAGGCGACGGAGCAGACGCGCTTTCATGGCGGCCGGGTCAGTTCTTTTCCGTGAAGGTGTAGGCGCCGCCGCGGTAGCTGATGGCGAGATGGTCGTTTTTGACCAGGCGGATCATTTCTGAACCGGCGAGCAGCAGCGGTCCGTAGCCGTGCTCATCGTCGCGCGCCGGACGGTTATAATAATAAACCGCGTCGGTGGCGTAATTGGTGCCAATGCAGGTGCCCTCGACCGCGCCCTCCGGCGTGACGCGCGTGCTCAGTCCGTTCCAGCCGGCGAGCGCGACCGCGCCGAAGGCGGCGGGGCTGACCCAGCCGCGGTTGACGGCGCGGGCGATGCTGAAGGTGAACATGGCGGAGCAGGAGGTTTCGAGATAGGAATCGGGCCGGTCGAGCAATTGATGCCAGAGCCCGTTGCCCGACTGGAGCGCGGCGACGCCCTTGATTTGGGCGCGGAGAATTTTCAGGACCTGCTCGCGGCCGGGATGGTTCTCCGGCAGGACGCTGAGCAATTCAACCATCGCCATCATGCACCAGCCGTTGGCCCGGCCCCAGAAAAACTCCGGATTGCTGTCGGCGGTGTTCGCGCTCCAGGCATGGGCGAAGAGCCCCCTGTTCCCATCGAAAAGTTTCGCCGAGATCTGCACCACCTGGTGGACGGCGTCATCGTAATAGCGGTTGTCGCCGGTGAGTTTTCCCATCTGGGCGAGAAAGGGCACGCTCATGTACATGTCGTCGCCCCAGACCGATTCCTGCTGCGGCGAATGGCGGGCGAGCGTGCCGTCGGCGAGGCGGAACTGCCCGTGGCTGATATAATCGGCGTAGCGGTCGATGACGGGCTTGAGATCGGGGCCGACGCCGGCGAGGCGGGCCTTGATCAGGGCCGCGCCCCACGCGCCGCAGGCGTCGAGCGAGGTCGGTTCGAGGAAGTTGCGGAAGGCATTTCCCTTCATGCCATTTTTGGCCGCGAGGGCGGCGAAGTAGGGCAGGCGGTCGCCGACGAATTGGAAACGGCGCGCGGTAAAATCGGTGAAGGCCTTATCGCCGGTCACTTCACCGGTGAGGAGCATGCCGGCGTGGAGCACGCCCATCGGATAGCCGCCGAGGCTGGCGGAGGCGTTGGGATTGGGCGTGGAGAAGTCGGTGATCTCCTGCTTGGTCTTGGCATCGACCAGGCGAAGCTGTTTCGGATCGTCGGCGTGGCCGCGGACGCGCTGCAGGAGGGCCGTGATCTCCTCCGGCTTCGGCACCTGATATGGCACCGGATAATGGGCTTGGTGCCAGTCGTTGGCCGGGTAGCGATCATCGGGGCTGACGTACGGCCCGTCGCCGCGGACAGTGACGGCGCCGCCCAGTGCGGCGATGAACAAAAACGTGGAGAAAGAAAAGAACGGAGTACGCATGGTTCGGTTATTTATAATGCATGGGATAGGGGTTCTGCGCTCCGGCGGGAGTGGCGACAGGCTCCACCTCGGGCAGGGGCGCATCGGCGGAAGGGGCCAGCACAATCCACCCATTCCGGGGCAAAGTCACGTCGAACTCGCCATCGCCGGCGGGGCTGACCGCCGGTTTGGCCTCGGGACTCGAGGAGCGAATGACGGCGCTTGTCCAGCCGGGCACGACGATGCGGCACGGTTCGCCAGCCAGGCTCTCGATCCGCGCCCAGGCAGTCTTGCCCTCGTGGCGGACGGCGCTGACGAGGAAGGCGCCTTCGCCGCGCAGGGAAGCGAACGAGACATCGCCCCAGGCCGCCGGAATCGCGGGAAAAACGCGGAGTTTGCCGCCCCAGCTTTGCAGGAGCATGTCCTGCAGGCTGGTCGCGGCGGAGAGCGGCGTTTCAATCACCGGTCCGGCCTCGGTATAGAGCGTGTTGGGCTTGATCACCCGATCGAGCAGGAGGTGCAACCGGTCGAGCGCGGCATCGCCGTCACCGAGCGTGGCATACATCGACGCGGCGCCGGTGTAGGAAAAACCGCGGAATTTTTCCTGACGGCTGTCCCAGTTGTGAAGCGAGGTCTCGATCAGCTTGCGGTCGTCGGGCTGGTCCGGCGCAAGGAGGTGGAGCGGGTAGATCGCCAGCAGG
>DASRHD010000072.1:0-3507 GCA_035650695.1 Opitutaceae bacterium | reverse complement strand
CGCCGTTGGTCGCGGAGCCGCGGCGGAGGAAGTAGCGCTTGGAGGCGAGATGGACGGTGCGGGCGGGATTAAGGAAGGAGCGCAGGAGGTAATAAACGTCCTTGGGGTCGCCGGCGTAGGTGACGAGGCCCTTGGTATTGAGGCCCTCCGGTTTCTTGTATTTGACGTCGGTGAAATCGCGCAGGGCCCACCAGGTGAACATGCCGATTTTTGGATTTTTGATTCCGGTCTGGAAGAGGGCTTCGGCGACGAGCTGCTGGTATTCCTCCGGTTCGAAAGAATTCACGGTGTGCTTGTCGGAGCCGTAATCGATGTGAGTGGTAATGACGCCGCCGGCGCCGGTTTCGGTGATATAGCCGGAGTGCTGGAGGCTCCAGCGGTCGCCGCTGTACCACCCGGGGTAGGGATTGTTGGCGATGAAATCGGCGTTTTTGCAGACCATGTTGGCCACGACGACGTCGCGGGTCGGATCGAGGGCCTTGACCACCGGGACCTCGCGCTCGGCCACGGCCTCGCCGTTGGCGCCGCTGGCTTCGTTGCCGACCGACCAGACGGCGATGCAGGGATGGTTGTAATTCTGCTTCACCCATTCGGTGGTGATCGTGTCGGCGGTGGCGGTGGGCTCGTCGGGGTTGGTGTGGCCGTTTTCCGTCCAGCAGAGGAGGCCGAGCTGGTCGCACTGGTCGTATTCGTACTGGGCGCGCGGATAATGGGAAAAGCGGACCCAGTTGGCACCGAGGTCCAGCAGAAGGTTGAGGTTGAAGAGCAGGTCCGGGTTTTCGACGGCGGAGAGCTTGCCCTCAATTTCCTGGTGGACGTCGGCGCCGCGGAGAAGGATAGGATGGCCGTTGAGCGCCACCACGCCGCCGCTGGATTTCGAAACCCATCCGCTCCAGACCAGGCTGCGGAAGCCGGTCGGCTGCGTGACGGAATCGACGGTTTGGCCGCCGACGGCGACGGTGGTGACGACGTGATAAAGGTTGGGCGAGCCGGGCGCCCAGAGGCGGGGACCGGCCACGGTGCCCTTGAGCGTGACCGAGGCGCGCGCGTTGGCGGCGACGCTGGCATTGGAGCTGTAGGTGGCGACAGTTGCGCCGGTCGGATCCTGCAACGTGGCTTGCACCTCGACGTTTTGGGTGGAGGCGAGGGTGTTGCGAACAAGCGCTTCGATGCTGAGATCGGCCGAGGTGGAGCTGACATTGGTCGGCGTGATGTACACGCCGGGCGAGGAAAAGTCCGTCGGATCGATGTGGACCGGATCGGTGGCGAGCAGCCAGACGTGGCGGTAAAGTCCGCCCCAGACGGTGTAGAGGCGCTTGCCGGACGGCAGGCAATCGGCGGTGTCGGCCGGATCATCATCGACTCGGATGGCGATGAGGTTGTTGGCGCCGACGGTCAGCATGGCGGTGGCGTCGACAGTGAAGCGCGTGTAGGCGCCGCGATGCTGGCCGAGATGCTGGCCGTTGACGTAGACGTCGGCGATGGCGGCGGCGCCCTCGAAAACGAGGTAGAGACGTTTGCCGGCGAGCGCGGCCGGCACAGTGTAATCGAGCTTGTACCAGCCGGCCTGGATGGCGGTGGGCTGGAGCCGTGACTGATAAAGATGCGGCACGGCGACGTCCTGGAACGGGCCGTTGACGAAGCCGGACGAACCGTAGGCGGGCAGGGCGGCGGCGGTGTCGGTGCCAAAAAATTGCCAGCCGGTGAAGCCGGAGCCGGACAAGGGGATCTGTTGACGCGCATCCTGCGCGGCGAGTGGAAGCGCCAAAAAGGCAAGGCCAGCCGCGAGGACAATGGGTCGAATGCCGGGGAAACGACGGAGGCGTGTCTGCGCGAAAGCCGCGCGGATGGGATGATTCATGTGGGGCAGGGGTGGGGGGTCGGCTGCGGCCAGGCAAACGGGGGGTGTCCGCGCTTCGATGACAAGTTCGCTCCTTATTCAGTGCCATTTGCGGACGAACGCAACCCGCCGTTGGTAACGCGCGTGGAAATTTTCGCGCCATATCGATGCCGCTCGCGGAGACTTGCCGCAAAGAATCCCGGTCTTCAGCGCACCGGCGGGCTTGACGGATTAAAAAGTTTAATTCTATGTCTGTTTAAAATAAGTTGCACTAAAACGGCCCGCTTCAACCGAATCTTTGCCTAACTTGTTTCTGCCCAGATCAAAGCGCGCGTTATCCCCTCTAGCGACGAAAGGAAACATGAACTATTATTATCTCGATGAGAACCGGAAACCCGTCGGTCCGCTTCCGCTGGAGGAAATCCGCCGGAAAACCGGCACGGGCGAGATTTCCACCCTCACGCTGGTGGCTGCGGAAGGGGGCAGCCAGTGGCAGCCCCTCGCGGCGGCCGGCAGTGCGGCCGGCATCGGCGTCCAAGTGGACAATCTTCTGGCCAACGGCGTCGCTGCGGCGCTGCGCACGGCGCGAAGCATCTTCAATCCAAATTTCATCACCAGCACGCTGGAAATCGAGCGGCATGTCGGCCAGTACGCGATCATCGTGAGCGGCGTGCTCGGCGCGGTGTATACGATCTATGCGGCGGTGAAGGAAGGTTCGTTTGTCTACATCGGCTCCGGCGTTCTGACGCTGATCGTGCTGGCGTGCGCGCTGTTCATCACGCAGCGGTTTTTTGGTGCCAACGAGGCCTTGATCGCAAAAAATCCCAGCCGGATTTCGAGCCAGGTGCTGCCGGAGTCCGCGGGCTTGCTGGCGCTGCTCGCGGCGGTGGCGACGGTGATCGGTGCCGTCGTGGTCTGCTGTTCGTTCAGCCGATGGCAGCCGCTGGAGGAGGCGGTTCCCCTGGCCGCATTCTGGGTTTATCTCGGCGCGGTGGCGCTGAATCCCGGTGCGGTCAATGTCGAGGTGGCGAGCTGCACCGGGGGTGAGGAGACGATCGGGCTCGTTTCCTTTTTCCTGAAAGCGCTGCTTAAGATCCTTCCGCTGTGGTTCTGCGTGGTCGCCGTACTCGGCGCTGTCGGCGTGGCCTTGAGCTTTTTCAGCTTCGGCGAGGAGTGGGCCGACCTGATTCCGCACGGTTTCATTCCGCTGCCGCCCGGCGCCACGCCGCCCGGCGCCGGATTCCAGGCGCTCGCCTCCATCATTTCCGCGTGCTTCTGGCCGGCGCTCGGCTACGTCGGGTTCATCGCCTGTTCGCTGCCGCTCGATCTCTGGCGCTCGATTCTGCTCGTCCCGCAAAAGCTCGACGGCTTGAAGCGTTGACCGGTCATGAGCGCCTCCCTTCCCGGCGGGCTGCCGCCACCACCACCTCCGCCTCCGCCGGAGGGAATGAGTCCGCCGCCGGCGGTCAGCCGCAAGGTGAAGCTCGGCATCGGCATCGCCGTGCTCCTGCTCGTCATTTTTGCCGTGGTGGCGGGCTTGCTCGCGCCGCCCGGGTCTCCGGCGGTCGAAGCTTATCTCAAGGACCAGCTTGTCCGCGAAAAAATTACGGTGGACGACCTTCATGCCACTCTGCAAGCCCGGCGCGGACGCTACGTCCGGTTTGAAG
>DASRHD010000071.1:0-9352 GCA_035650695.1 Opitutaceae bacterium | reverse complement strand
CGCTTCGACGCGCTGGTCGCCAACCGCTCCGCCGATTACGCCCTGCTCGCCCTCCAGGGCCCGCGGGCCGAAGCCATTCTCCAGCCGCTCGCCGCCGTCCCGCTCGCCGCACTCAAGTATTATCATTTCACCGCCGGCGCGATCGCCGGCGTGACCTGCCTGATTTCCCGTACCGGGTACACCGGCGAGGACGGTTTCGAGCTTTATCATGCCGCCGACGCCGCCCAATCCCTGGCCGAGGCGCTGCTTGCCGCCGGAGCGCCGCATGGCCTGGAACTCGCCGGCCTCGGCGCCCGTGACAGCCTCCGCCTCGAGGCGGGTTATCCACTTTACGGCCACGAGATCACCCCGGACGTTTCCCCCCTCGCCGCCGGCCTCGGCTGGACGGTGAAGCTCGACAAGGGGGCGGAATTCGTCGGTCGCGCGGCGTTGATGGCTGAAAAACAAAATGGCGCGCCGAAAAAGATCATTTTTTTCCGCACCGGCGACCGCCGCATCGTCCGCGCCGAAACTCCCGTGCTCGGAGAGAACGGTGCGCCCGTCGGTCGGGTTGTCTCCGGCACGCTTTCGCCCGTGCTCAACGAGGCCATTGGCTCCGCCCTGGTCGACTCCTCCGCCGCCGGCCAACCGCTGAGCGTGGACATCCGTGGCGTGAAAATTGGACTGCGGCCGGTCAAGCCGCCGTTCGTCGAATTGCGAAAAATCAGCTGAGACGCCGCCCGCTGAACGAATCTTCGATTTCAGCGGGGGAGCACGGATGGATCCGGCCACAATTTTCGTTTGCCATTCCGGACGAAGCAAAGGATCCAGTTTGAATTCAGCCAGGCGGGCGGTATTGGATTCTTCGCTTCGCCCGGAATGACAATCAACCTTACGTGATCCGTAGCCCGAAACCATGAGCAATGTTCCTGCAAATTTAAGGTACGCCAAATCCCACGAATGGCTGAAGGCCGCGGCCGACGGCACCGCCACGGTCGGCATCACCGATTATGCGCAAAATTCGCTGGGCGACATCACTTACGTGCAGCTGCCTAAAGTCGGCGACACGCTTGCCGCCGGCGCCATCTTCGGCGTGGTCGAAAGCGTGAAAGCCGCGAGCGATCTCTACGCGCCCGCCGCCGGCACGGTCGTGGCGGTAAACGATGCGCTCGCCAGCGCTCCGGACACCGTCAACCGGTCGCCTTACGACGATGGCTGGATGATCAAGCTCACCCTGGCGAACCCCGCCGAGGCGGATGCGCTTCTTTCGCCGGCCGACTACGGCAAGCTTCTCGGTTGAGAGGCCGCTTTGCCATGGTGCGTTCGGGCGTCGTGCTTTTCTGGCGGACGCTTGCCGCCATCGCCTTGGGCGCGGCTTTTCTTCACCCGCGCGCCGCGCACGCCACCATCGTCGGACTCAATCAGATCGTCACGCCGGACATCCAGCCCACGGGCGTGCTGGCGCTCAGCGCCCAGGTCGAGCATCCCGCCATCGGCAACAGCCGGCAAATCCAGGCTGAACTCGGCGTCGCTCCGCGATTCGAGCTGGCCTGGTTCCAGGGCATGGCGCCCGGCGAGGGTTTTTTCAGCACGGAAGCGAACCTGTTCGCCCGCGGGCCGCACCTGCTTTCCGGCGGCCTTGTCAACTGGTCCACCCGGGGCGGCGATCCGCAGCCGGTCTTGGAATACGGTTATTACACCGACACCGATCATCTTGTCGCCGGCGGCATCTACGCCAACGAAGAGGCGGAGCTGTTGCTCGGTTACCGGCGGCAGCTCTCGGACAAAATCCAGCTGTCTGCCGACTTTCAGTCGGGCTCGGCCAACTCCACCACCGTCGGAGTCGTCTATAATTTCACCCCGTCGCTCTCCCTTAATCCCGCGGTTTATTGGACCCATTCCCATCCCCACCATGTCTTCGGCTACGTGGTGCTGACCTGGAATATCACGGTGTGGAAGTAGTCTGACTGCGACGAGGCGGGCGGCCGGCGCGGTCATGAGCGACCCCGAGATACCTGGGTGAAAAACCCCACGGCGTCGTCGTCGACAAAAAGTTTTCGGTATTTCATTCTGTTCTGGTCGCGGCCGATCGTAACTTTAGCTGCCACAAGGGCAGTTCTCAGAGGTAAACACTGGAACTCCCGGCCTCAGGGTCGGGAGTTTCTTTTTTGTGCACGCGCTGGCGCGGTTTTTTGTCGTTACATAATCGCCGCCGGATTTTTTCGCGGGGCGATTTCAGCTGCTGCGAAGCGGCGCCTCCTCGCCGAAATATGCTAGGTGTAAGACCTCACCGCGGCGAAGTAGACAAATGCCGGGGGCCCCGCCAGCCTCGCCGGGCTCAAGCTCCGGCCTCTTTCCGGCGGAGGTCGGTTTACCCCCAACCGTTATTCCCATGAACATAAATCAGCAGCTGTTCCCGATTGCCCGCCGCCCCGCCTTTTTGCTTCGGGCGTTGTTTGCCACCTTCGGCGTCCTCGCCTCGGCGCTCGTCGCCTCGGCGCAACTCAAACCAGCCGTCGCGCCGCCGGTCTTCAATCCCAAGTCCGGCGAATACGGCACCGCCTTGAACGTGACCATCATCTCGACTACGGCAGGCGCCTCGATCCGCTACACCACCGATTTCACCACGCCGACGGAAACCCACGGCACGCTTTATTCCGGCCCGATCCATATCACCGCAACCACGGCCTTCCGGGCCATTGCGTTCAAGGCCGGCTTCCGCGACAGCCAGCTCCGTGCCGCCAGTTACGTCATCGGGCCGAACTTTGACCTTTCGATTGATCCGCAAAGTCGCACCCTCATGGCCGGCCAGAGCACGACCTTCACTGTCACGGTCACGCCCAAATTCGGTTTCCATGGCGACGTCGATCTCACCTTCTTCGATCCGCCTCCCGGAATCAACGGTACGTTCAATCCCTCGACTATCGTCGGCGGTTCAGGCTCGTCCACGTTTACGATCAAGACCGACATCCGGGCCTCCGGAACATATTCCGACTTCTATGTCGAAGGTGGCAGCGGCAATCTCTTCCATGCCGTTGCCTTTGCTCTTGGCGTGACGCCGCCACCCTGGGCGCCGGGGATTTCCTATCCCGCCGGCGTGCAGGTCACCTACGACGGCCACACCTATTATTCGCTCCAGGCCAATTTTTCCGACGCGGCCCATCCTCCGCCGACCCTGCCGGCGGTCTGGAATTTCAATTTTTGATCCGCGAATGGTGCAGTTAGGTAGTGATCAAACGAAACTCCCGGCCTCGGCCGGGAGTTTCCGTTTATAAAAGGCGATAAGATTCCCCCTTCAGTGATAATCGACGCTTTCTGATCTCTGATTTCTGACCTCTAGCATCCGGCCCCGGCTTCTGATCTCACGCCCTCTGCGTTCCGCTCTTCACTCCAGCTTCGCCTCGAGTGTGATTTCCGCTGTCTTGAGCAGGCGCGAAATCGGACAGCCGGCCTTGGCGCCGTTCGCGATCTCGGCAAACTTTTCCGGTGTGATCTTCGGCACCTTCGCCGACGTCTGGAGATGGATGTGCGTGACCGTCCAGCTTGTCTGCGGGTGGTTTTCCAGCGTGACCGTGGCGGTGGTGGAAATGGTCTCGGGGGCGAAGCCGGCTTTGCCCAGCTCGGCTGACAGCGCCATGCTGAAGCAGCCGGCGTGGGCTGCGCCGATCAGCTCCTCGGGATTGGTGCCGACGCCGCTTTCAAAACGGGTGCCGAAGGAATATTGCGCGTCCTTGAGGACGGTGCTCTCGGTGGAGATCGTGCCGCGACCCGACTTGAGATCGCCGCGCCAGACAGCGGAAGCTTTTCGATTCATGACGAACAAAGTTGAGGGTTATTTTTGGAAAAGTCCCGCACCCTAACTGCTCGGCCGCGAATTGCCAGCGGCGCCGGCAGGATTCAGGCATTCATCTGCGCGCGCCGCCCGGCTTGTTTTTCGCCGGCGGACCGCTAGCTTCAGTGTGTCTTGAAAAATATTGCAACGTTCGCGACCTCCCAGGAAGCGCATAATCTTCGGGCCTTTCTCGAGAGCAACGGCATCCCGGCTTTCGTGCGGGATGAGGAAACGGCCGCCTCTTATTCGCTTGCCATCGGCGGTGTCAAAGTGGACGTGAACGATACCGATTTCGAGCGGGCGGCCGCGCTCTATTCCTGTCCGCCTGTTGTCGATTTGAACGCACTCGAAGCCGAGGCTAGGGCCAGCCTTCCACCGGAAGAATCTGATTCGAGCTGAGATCGCTTCGGCCGGCCCCAAAAAACTCCTGGCCCGGAGGCCAGGAGTTTTCCATCTCTGGTACCTTAGCAGCGGTCCCATCGACGGGCACCACCAGTTCCCGACGCTTCCGGGGGTAGTCGGTTGGGCGGGACCTGATGAATGCAAACACCGTTTATGGCATATCATTTGCAATAAAATCAACTGTAACCTTTCCGTCACCGACGGAAATTTGCCGGACGCGAAACCTGGATGACTGTTTCTAATGGTGCAGCAGGTGAAGTTAACGGTCACAGGCAATCTCAAGGTAGGTGCAGCGCGGTCAGGCTCATGTTACCGCCGTCTTGACTGGAGTGTGCCAATAATTTTGGTCGTCACGATGAAAACTCGGTCTCTGCTTTCCGCTTCGTTGATTTTGCTTGTCGGCTGCTCAGCAACCGGGCCGGCCTTTGTTGCGGAACAAGCACTGCGGCCGAACGAAGCGGTTATTTATATCTATCGGCCTTCAGCAATGACAGCACGGGCAAGAACGGCCACTATCGAAATGGACGGAAAACTGATCGGGCAACTAGATAACAACGGTTATATTGTGATTCATGCGCTCCCTGGCAAACATCGCATTACGGAGTCATGGGCCGCGTGGGTCGGTGACCTTTCGGCGCTCCAGAGACCGATTGAAGTGTTAATCGATGCAGAAAGTGGCATGAAGTACTATGTACGATTATCCTCCCGTTCAGAATTGGGAGGCGGAGGCGTTACGTTGCAATGGAGTCTCAGCGAAATGCCAGCGGAGCCGGCGGCAGCAGAGATAGTACAATGTAAACGACAGGGCGATATCGTCGCCGAGCCGGCCACGCGGATGACCGCGTCCAACCCTGCAGTCTCCGAGTCAGAGACCTCCGGTGACAATGGAGCCGTGCCTGAAGATGCTGCTAATAAAAAGCCTGTAGTTTTGGCGATGCAGCTTCCGGAATATCCCTTTACATTGAGGAAAAGCAGAATTGAAGCTGTGGTAACGATTCAATTCGTTGTTGGCGTGGATGGTCGGGCGCGGGACCTCAATATTATCAATTCGCCCGATCCCCAATTTGATGCAGCGATAAGGGCGGCTGCTACAGATTGGCGATTCGAACCGGGGACCCGAGACGGTTATCCGGTAAATGTGCGAATGACCATGCCAATTACCTTCAGCTTAACGCCAGATAAAAAATAAAATAATCGACTACCGATGGGCTGGTTTGGCGGGCGAATTCCTGACGGCAATTGGATTGTGATCGACTATCCTATGAACGGATGGTGATAGTGCTAAATCTTCTTTAACGTTATTCTTGCGCACGCTTGGCGGAACGCGCGGATTGCCGCGCGGCGAGGAGGAGCGCGAGCGCGCTGTAGAACCAGAGGCTAGGGGCTCCGCCACCGCCCGAACCGGACGACGATGAACCGGATGAGCTGCTGCTTGACGAAGAGCTTGAGCTTCCGGAGGAGCCGCTTCCGCTGCTGCTCGAGGATGAGGAGCTGAGCGAGAGCGTCGTGACGGTGCCAGCCGGCGTGATCTTGCGGATGGCGGCGTTGCCGGTGTCCGCAACATAAACATTCCCGGCGGCATCCACTTTCACATCCTGCGGTTGGTTGAACCAGGCATCGCTGCCAGTGCCGTCCTTCAGGCCGGCGATTCCGGCCAGTCCGGCAAAGGTGCTGACGGCGCCCGCCGGCGTGATCTTGCGGATGGTGGAGTTGGCTTTGTCCGCGACGTAAATGTTGCCGGAGCTGTCGACCGCAAGGCCGCAGGGCTGGCTGAAGAGCGCGCCGCTGCCCGTTCCATCGTTTGAACCGGCGGTGCCGGCCAGACCGGCCAGGGTGGTGACCGCCCCGGTCGTAGTAATTTTGCGGATCGTATTGTTGGTGGTGTCGGCGATGTAGATCAGATTGTTTTTGGAATCGAAGGCCGAACCGTTGGGAAAATTGAAAAAGGCGGCGGTGCCGGTTCCGTCGGCGCTGCCGGAAACGCCGGCATGGCCGGCGAAGGTGGTGACGACGCCGGTGGAGGTGATTTTACGGACGGTGTGGTTGTTGGAGTCGGCGAGGTAGAGATTACCGGACGCGTCCTGGGCGATGCCGACGGGATGATTGAAGCGGGCGGCGGAGCCGGTGGCGTCAGTGGTACCGGAACTGCCGGCGGTGCCGGCCAAAGTGGAGACCGTGCCGTCCGTGGCAACGGAGCGAAGAGTGGCATTGGCCGTGTCGGAAACAAAAAGGACACCGGAGGACATCGCATAAATTCCGCTGGGCTGGTTGAAGCGGGCGGCGGAGCCGGCGCCATCGGTCGATCCCGAACTGCCGCTGGAACCGGCGAGGACGGAGACCTGGCCGGCAGAGGTGATTTTGCTGATTGTATTGGTCGAAGTGTCGCCGATGTAGAGGTTGCTGGCGGCATCGAGGGCGAGGCAGACCGGGAAAGGGAGCAGGGCGGGAGCGACGGTCAGAGTAAAAGCATTGCTCGCGGTCGATCCGGCGCTGTTGGTAGCGACGTAACGATATTGGTTTCCATTCAGGTCGGAGGTGCCGGAAATGGTCAGCGTGTTGGTGGTCACGCCGCTGTAGGAGCCGCCATTGGACAGGTTCGTCCAGGTTTTGCCGCCATCGATCGATACCTGCCACTGATAGGAAGGGGCGGGCGTGCCGCTGGCCAAGGCGAGAATACTCACGGAGTGCCCGGTGGCGACGGTTTGATTGGTCGGCTGGGTGAGATTGGCGGGGACAATTTGAATGGTGTAGACGCCGGTGGCGACGGTACTGTCGCCATAACCGGCGGCGTAGGCGATGGCCTTGAGGGTGGTTGAACCTGCGATGGCGACGGGACCGGAATAGACTGTGCCGACCGTTTCAGACGGTGTGCTGCCGTCGGTGGTGTAACGAAGGGTGGCGCCGCCTGCCGTGGTGATGGTCACGTTTTGTGTGCCGGTATAGGTACCGGCCGCCGGATTGAAGTTGGGTGCAGAAGCCCGTGGCGTGGTGCCGACATCGGCACTTGGACCAACATCGGTCGAAGTGAGATATTTTGCGGCGATCGACGCGCTGGAATATTCGTCGGCGCCGACGTCGGGCGCGGAATCGCGCGGCTGGCCGTCCATGTCGACCGTGACCTCGGGATAGGAGCCCGTGCCGGCGCCGATCGCCGGGCTGCCGCTCTGCAGACGATAAATGCCGTTGGCATCCGTCGCGAGCAGGGGATTCACCGAGGTATAGCCGCCGGAAGAAATGTTGCCGACGCCGCCCGCGTTCCAGATGATATTGCCGCTCCAGACCGGATTGGAATAGGGGCCGGAACTGCTGATGCTCACCGCGGTCGTGCCGCCGAGGAGGATATTGTCGGCAAAAGTGGTATACGTCGCACCGAGGCCGCCGGTGCGGCCGTTCATCTCATACTGGGTGGTATTGTTGACCAGGGTGTTGTAGATAATGGTGGTGTAGTCGGGCCGGTCATGGCTGTCTAAAGCGCCGCCGGATTCCACGTCGGCGTCGCCGTTGCCGATGTTGATGCCGACGTCGTTTCCCTCGAGGTAGTTGCTGAAAACTTCATTGTGATCGCCGTAGATGCGGATGCCACTGGAGTTCCTAATGAAGTTTCCATAATAGAAATTGTAGTTGCCATGCCGCTGGCTGATCTGGCCGCCGCTGGCGCAGTCCTGCAGGGTGTTGAAGCGATAGGTATTGTAGCTTGCCTTATTCGAAATCGTCTCGTTCTCGCCGCTGCAGCGCAAAAAGAGGTTGTATTCGCAGATGCCGTCGCCCTCGGAAAGGCTGAGACCGCTCAGTCCCCAGCGGATCGTCTCGGCCCCGTTGGCGGTTTGCGCTGAAAAATCATGGAAATAATTGTGGTGCACCCAGAGGCGGCGGGCGACCTGGCTGCCGGAGCCGCTAATATCGAGCATTTCGCCGAGGCTGTTTTTGTTTCCGAGGTCGTTGTAATCGATCTCGGCGTCGTCGCCGCTGATATTGATATAGGAAACGGTTGCGCCGACCGGAATCGAAAGCTGGACGGTGTTGCGTGTATAACGGCAGTGGCTTGTGCCGGTGGGAATGCTCAAGCTGCCGGAGCCGTTGAAGACGAAGCCCTGCACCGTGCACCAGGCCGCGGGACTGGTGAAGACAATGGCGCCGGAGCCGGTGAGGGTGACGCCGCCGGTGGTTTGGGCCTCGATCACGATCGGCGCGCTTTGCGTGCCGGTGCGATTAATCGTAACCGCACTGCTCGTCGAATAGGTGCCGTTCTGCAGAATAATCGTGTCGCCGGCGTTGGCGCCGTTGATCGCGGTCTGCAGATCTGAAATAGAGGCCACGGTGGTCGTCGCGCTCAGGACCGGGGCGGCGGACGCAAGGCTGAACGTCAATGCGGAGCAAAGAAGGAAGCTGGATTTCATGCGATGAAGGGTGATCTTCACGGTATGACACCGCTCCGCCTAGGCTGAATCACCTATATCCAGCGATTGATAATTATTTGATGCTTCGACTGTGCGGATGAGCGGCGACAAACAGCCAATACTACTTTATATAAAAAAGAAGCGCACGGATACTCCCCAAAATAAGGGAATGGAAAAAATGAAAATCCGGCCTTTAGTGCCAATTATTGACAGCAATGAACTCCCTCTTTAGCGAATCCGGATGGATGATCGGTGGGAGATGTTTCTGTTTGCGACGCTGTTGATCGCGATCGGCGCAGTGCCGGTTGTCATTGGCGCCGGTCTGCTTCGCTTCATGCCACGGAAACCGCGCGGGGCGCCTGGATCATTTTGGCGGTGGTGGCCCGGCTGTTGATTTGTCTGGGGTTTTTTTATTGGATATCTTTTTCTCAACCACATCATCGGATTTTACGAACCGGGCGGAAAATTATGCTTTCGCGAGCCATCATTTTATCTCGTCACGGCGGTTCTGATCGGGGCAGCGACCTGGTGGATCCGGCGGTGGAAGCGTTCGACGGCGCCGCAGCGAACGCTGAGCTTTCTGGGCTATCCGATGGCGCTGGCGGCGCTGATAAGGCGGTTGGCTAGTTTTTGTGCATGAGCCATTCACCCTCTCTTCATGTCGGCGCGGTTTTGTTCGAGGGTTTTGAATTGTTGGATTTTTACGGCCCGCTTGAGATGTTCGGCCTGTTGAAGGAGGAGG
>DASRHD010000070.1:0-2137 GCA_035650695.1 Opitutaceae bacterium | reverse complement strand
CAGCGGCGTCGATCTCATCCGCGAGGTGGCGGACAAAATCGCCGCCGGTCATACCCTCCTGATTTTTCCCGAAGGCACCCGCACCGAGGCCGGCCGGACGCTCAATCCCTTCAAGCCCGGTTTTGCCCTCATCGCCCGCCGGGCGGGCGCGCCCGTGCAGGTGCTGGTCATCCGCACCAGCTCCGCGCTGCTCCCGCGCGGTCAGCCCTGGTGGCGGGTGCCGGCCCTGCCGGTGCGGATGGACATCCATGTTGACTGCCGGGTGGAGGTGAATCCGGATCATTCCGCCAAGGAAGTCGCCGACACCGTGGAACAAATATTTCGGGCGAGACTCAGCGGGCCGTGATGAACTCCTCCACCCATCTCGTGCTGATTCCGTCCTTCAATACCGGGGACCTGCTGCTCGCCACGGTGAAGGACGCGCTGCGCCACTGGAGTCCGGTCTGGGTCGTGATCGACGGCAGCACCGATGGCAGCGGCGCGGCGGTGCAGGCGCTGGCGGCGGACGACCCACGCGTGCGGGTGATCATGCGCGCAGGCAACGGCGGCAAAGGCGCGGCCGTCGCCACCGGGGTGGCGGAAGCGCTGGCCGCGGGCTTCACCCACGTTCTGACCTTCGATGCCGACGGGCAGCATTCCGCCGCCCACATCGCCGAATTCATGCAAGCTTCGATGAAAAAGCCCGAAGCGCTCGTGCTCGGCCGGCCGGTCTTCGGCCCGGAGGCGCCGCTGGCGCGCCTCTGCGGACGCAAGCTGAGCGTTTGGCTCGCCTGGCTGGAAATCCTCGGTCCCGGAATCGACGATCCGCTTTTCGGTTTCCGGCTTTATCCGGCGGCCGCGCTGCAGCACGCTTTCGCCTCCACCCGCGGCGGGCGCCGGTTTGATTTCGATCATGAAATGGCGGTGCGGATGTTCTGGGCCGGCGCGCCCACGCTCAACCTGCCCGCACCCTGCCGGTACATTGCCAAAAGCGCCGGGGGCGTGTCGCATTTCCATTATGTGCGCGCCAACCTCACCCTCGTCTGGATGCATCTCCGGTTGCTGACGGAATTTCTTCTCTGGCGCTGGTTCAGCGTCATCCGCCGGCGCCGGGCCGGCGCCGCCACCGCCGGGGCTGTTCTGCCGCAATCGTCATGAATCGCCGCATGATCGCCCTGTTTTTTCTCCTCGCCGCGGTACCGCCCCTGCCGGCCGGGCCGCCGTCGTTGCTCGATGCCTCCACCCTCATCGCCGATCCGGCGCATGATCCGGCCTGGAAAGACCTCTTCGCCCGGCTGGCCCCGACGAAAAACCGCCGCTGCTCGTTCACCGAGCGCCGTTATTTTCCTTTTCGCAAGGCCCCGATCGTTCTCACCGGCGAAGTTCGCATCGATCCGGACCGGGGCCTCAGCCTGCATTACCTCACGCCGGAGCCACGCATCGTGGTCGTCGACCGCCAGGGCTTGCTGCTGCGCGACGCCCAAGGCCGCGAGCAGGCCGTGCCGGCGGATGCCCATGTGCTGGCGGCGGTCACCGCCCTGGTCGATGTTTTGCGCTTCGATTTGCCGCGTCTGCAGAAGAATTTCTCGGTCCATGGCTGGCGGGAGGCGGGGCTGTGGACCGTCGCCCTCCTGCCCCGCGATCCCCTGCTCGCCTCCAGCCTCAGCTCCGTCATGATTTCTGGCGAGGACATGAAGCTGGGTAAAATTGAATTGATCGAATCGGCCGCCCAGCGCGTCGAAATTCTCATCGGTGAAACCGAGGAAGGCGTGACCTTTTCCCCCGCGGAACTGGCCGGTTATTTTCGCTGACCACCGTGGAGCCCGCGCGTCAGAAAATTTTCGCCCGCAGCGCGCTCGCCGTCTTTGTCCTCTTCTGCGCCGGCTGGCTGTTGCGTCTCGACTATCCGAAAAAAATTTCCACCAACGTCCTCGACCTCATTCCACCGGATGAGCAGTCGCCCGAGGTGGCGGTGGTGCGAAACCTGGCCGAAAACCGCCAGGCCCGGGTGATGCTTTTCGCCCTGCGCGATTCCGCCGCGCCGGCCACCCCGCCGACCGCCGCGGCGCAGGAGCTTGCCACCGAACTCGCGCACGATCCGGTTTTCGCCGAAGCCGTGGCGCTCGGCGACCCCTCCGCCCAGGCCGAAATGGGCCGG
>DASRHD010000069.1:0-3389 GCA_035650695.1 Opitutaceae bacterium | reverse complement strand
GGTGGACATGGATCGGGAGAAAGATGCGCTGGGATACCTGCAGCAGGCGCTGAAAATCTGGCCCAACTATGCCGATGCCCATGAGAATATGGGCAACGCCTTGCTCAAATTGGACCGACCGGAGGAGGCCCTTGCCCATTTTCAACAGCAGCTCGAGATCGAACCGGACAATGCCGTGGCGTTTTTCAATGCCGGCAACGCCCTCGTTGCCATGGAAAAAATCCCCGAGGCCATCGATTATTATGAGCAGGCCTTGCGCCTCGATCCGAAGCTGGCTCACGCCTACGACCGCCTCGGGGTGGCGCTGGCCCGCAGCGGCCGGACGGCGGAGGCGATCTCGCACTATGAGGAAGCCCTGCGTCTCGATCCGAACAATGCCGACACGCATTATAATTATTCCGTTTCGCTCATCCGCCTGGGAAAAATGACCGAGGCCTGCGAACAATTGAAGGAAACGGTCCGGATCGATCCGAGCTATGCCAAGGCTCACCACAATCTCGGCATCATGTATGCACAGAAGGGTCAGTCCCAGGAGGCGATGGCCGAGTTCGAACAGGCCGTGCGGCTCAACCCTGGCGATGCCAGCGCCCGACAGGCCCTCGACCAGCTTCGTGCCGCCGCGCAACCAAAGCATTGAAATTTACGTTAAGCTTGGCATCGAACCAACGCCCCTTTCCCGAGATGAACCCCGAAAAAAAGGAGGGCACCGGCCTTCCTCCCTCCTGTCCGCCGGTTTTTTGCCCATGAATCATCCCTCCTCCCCCTCTTCCCGCCGCGAATTCCTGCGCCTGCTCGCGCTCGGCACCGCGACCGTGGCAGCCGGCCGGCCGCTGAAAACGTATGCCGAATCGCTGGAAAAAAATCGCGGCCGCAAACTCGGCGTCGCCCTGCTCGGCCTCGGCAGGTACAGCACGAATGAACTCGGCCCGGCGCTGCGCGAGACCAAGCTCTGCCGCCTCGCCGGCGTCATTTCCGGCCATCCCGCTAAACTGGCCCAATGGGCCAAGGATTACGATCTGCCCCAAAAGAATCTCTATCGTTACGAGGACCTCGAGCACATCGCCGATAATCCCGAGATCGACATTATTTACGTCGTCACCCCCCCAGCGCTTCATCCGGAATTCGCCATCCGCGCGGCCAAGGCGGGGAAGCATGTCATTTCCGAAAAGCCGATGGCCACGTCCGTGGCCGATTGCGATGCGATGATGGCCGCCTGCCGCGACGCCAAGGTGAAGCTTTCCCTGGGTTACCGGCTGCACTTCGATCCCTATCACAAGGAGCTCATGCGCCTCGCCCGCGAGCGGGATTTTGGCGCTTTCACCAAGATGACCGGCGACCGCGGTTTCATCATGAAAGAGCGGGCCTGGCGGGTGGATAAAAAACTCGCCGGGGGCGGCCCGATGATGGATCTCGGCATTTACATTATCCAGGGGGCATGTATGGCGGCCCAAGCCGCGCCGGTGGCCGTGACCGCGCATGAGGAGCCGAAGACCCGGCCCGAGCTTTTCAACGAGGTCGAGGAAACCATCCGCTGGACGATGGAATTTCCGGACGGGGCCGAATGCAACGCGGTCTGCAGTTTTTCGCACCAGGCAGACTATTTCCGTGCTGAAGGGGCGCGCGGCTGGATCGAATTCAAGCAGCACGCCTTCACCTACAAGGGCATCGTGGCGGCGACGAGCCGCGGCCCGCTCACCTTCACGCCGCCCTTTCAGCAGGCGCTACAGATGGACGACTTTGCCGACTGCATTGTCAGCGGACGCGACACGCCGGTGCCGGGTGAAATGGGCCGGCGCGACATCGCGATCATTGAGGCCGTCTATGAAGCCGCGCGCACCGGTAAGCGCGTGGCGGTGAAGGTCTAGCCGGCTTGGCTCCGATTTCCTTTTATGAACCGTCTCTGGCGTTGGTGCCTTTTTTGCGTCGTCCTTGTCTCGGCCGCCGTCTCGGTGGCGGCCGAGCCTAACTGGCCTGCATTCCTGGCCCGGGAGGATCTTATCTGGACGAAAATTCCGGAAACGTGGGAGGAATCCGCCTTCATCGGCAATGGCAACCTCGGCGCGACCATTTTCGCACAGGACGGAATGCTCGCCTGGGAGGTCAACCGGGCCGACGTCTATCATGCTGATTCGCGTTATCCGATGGGCCGCCTCGCCCTCCGCACCGCGGGGAAAATAGCCGGCGGCGAACTGCGGCTCGACCTCTGGAATGCGGAGGCTCATGGCACCCTGCGCACTGATCGCGGCGAGGTGCACTGGCGGTCGTTCACCGCCACAACCCCGTCGGTCATCGCCATTGAATTTGACGGCGTGGGCGGCGAGAAAGACGCCGATTTCACCTGGGTTCCCGCCCTCGCCCGCCCGCCGCGCAGCACTTACCGCAAGCAGGGCTTCACTCCGGACGAATTGCACCCGGCCGCTGAGGTGCACCCGACGGCCGACGGCCTGACCAGCGTGCAACGCTTCCTCGGCGGCGGCGCTTTTGCCGTGGTGACGAAGCAGGCCGCAGCGGCTGGGAAAAAAATCATTTTTCTTGGCGTGGGACGCGGCGATACCGCCGGGGCCGCGCTGGCCGACGCCCAGGCGGTGGTTGAACAAGCGGCGACGCTCGGCCTGGAAAAGCTGACCGAAGCCCATCGCGACTGGTGGCACGCCTATTATCCGGCGAGCTTTCTTTCCATTCCCGATGCGCGCCTCGAGGCGTTTTACTGGATTCAGGTCTACAAGCTTGGCTCGGCCATGCGGGCCGACGGACCCGTCCTCGATCTGATGGGTCCTTGGTTCCGTCGCACACCCTGGCCGCGCATTTGGTGGAATCTCAACGCCCAGCTCACGTACTCCCCGCTTTTCACCGCCAACCGGCTGCCGCTGGCCGAATCGCTCTTCGGCGCGCTCGACCGCCATCGCCAGCAGTTGATCGACAACGTCCCGCCGGAGCTTCGTGCCGACGCCGCGGCAATCGGCCGGAGTTCCGACCAGAGCCTTGTTTCGCCGATCAATCTCGCCGAGGCGAAAGGCGATGCCGGCCGGGAGATGGGCAACCTGCCATGGGTCATGTTCCTCTACTGGGAATATTATCGCTATCAGATGGATGACGCCATCCTGCGCGACCGCGTGCTGCCGCTGCTCAGCCGCACGGTCGGCAATTACCTGGCGTATGTCGAAAAAGGAAGCGATGGACGCTACCATCTGCCGCCGACCTTCTCGCCCGAACTCGCGACCGTGGCCGACTGCAACTACGATCTTGCCCTCCTCCGCTGGGGCCTGCAGACCCTCGTCGCCAGCTGTGAGCATCTGCACCTGGACGATCCGCGGCTGCCGCGGTGGCGCGAGGTGCTGGCCAACCTCACTCCGTTCCCCACCGATGCCAGCGGGCTGATGGTCGGACGC